>NZ_JBEXDZ010000103.1:0-33611 GCF_040606085.1 Streptomyces sp. NPDC005485
CGGGGGGCGCCCGCGGGGCGCCGGGGCCCCCGCCCCCGCGTCCCGGCATCTCGCCATCCGTATCCAGGAGTTCGTATGACCCTCGCCCGAGTCGACCGTCCGAAGCGGTCGCCGACCACGGCCCCCGCCACGGACGCCGCCGGCCCGTCCGGCCTGACGGCCCGCCGCCGGCGCCGCAGAAGCCGGCTGACCGCGCTGGCCTTCGTCGCCCCGCTCGTCGCCTACCTCGTCGCTTTCTATGCCTATCCGCTCTACCGCAACCTCGACCTGAGCCTGCGCAACTACACGGTCCGGTCGTTCGTCGACAACGACGCACCGTTCTCCGGCTGGGACAACTTCTCGAAGGTGCTGAGCGATCCGACCTTCTCTCCCGCGCTGCGCAACACGATGGTCTTCACCTTCGTGTCGATCGCGTTCCAGTACGCGGCCGGGCTGGCGCTCGCGGTCTTCTTCAACCGGCACTTCCGGCTGGCGCCCACGCTGCGGGCGCTGTTCCTCATCCCGTGGCTGCTGCCGCTGATCGTGTCGGCGTCGACGTGGTCGTGGATGCTCAACGGCGAGTCCGGTGTGGTCAATTACGCCCTCCACTTCGTGGGCGTGGCCCCCGTCGACTGGCTGACGTCGCCGCACTGGGCGCTCACCTCGGTCATCCTCGCCAACATCTGGATCGGCATCCCGTTCAACCTCGTCATCCTCTACAGCGGGCTGCAGAGCATCCCCGGGGAGCTGTACGAGGCCGCGTCCCTGGACGGGGCGAGCGGCTGGCAGCAGTTCCGGCGGATCACGTTCCCGCTGCTGCGGCCGGTGTCGGCGATCACGCTGCTGTTGGGCCTGGTCTACACACTCAAGGTGTTCGACCTGATCTGGATCATGACCAAGGGTGGCCCCGGCGACTCCTCGTCGACGCTGGCGACCTGGTCGTACCAGCTCGGATTCGGCACGCTGCTGCCCAAGTTCGGCCCGGGAGCGGCCGTCGGCAACGTCCTCATCCTCATCGCCCTCGTCTTCGGTCTGCTCTACATCCGCGTCCAGAGGAGGCAGGAGACGTGAAGTCCCGCGCGAGTTCCCGCCGTTACACCGTCATCGGCGTACTGCTGACCGCGATCATGCTGTTCCCGGTCTACTGGATGCTGAACGTGTCCCTCACCCCGCAGCAGGACATGCGCAAGTCCCCGCCCGACCTGTTCCCGCTGCACCCCACGTTCGAGGGCTACCGGGCCGTGCTCAACGACCAGCTCCCCTACCTCGGAACGAGCCTGCTCATCGGAGTCGGCACGGTCGTGGTCACCCTCGTCCTCGCCGCCCCCGCCGGTTACTCGCTGGCCATGCTGCGGCCGCGCGGAGCCGGCGCACTCGGGCTGGTCCTGCTGATCGCGCAGATGGTCCCCGGCATCGTCATGGCGATGGGCTTCTACGGCATCTTCCTCAACCTCGGCCTGCTGAACGCCTGGTGGGGTCTGATCATCGCCGACTCCACCATCGCCGTACCCTTCGGCGTCATGATCTTCACGGCGTTCATGTCCGGCATCCCGGGCGAGTTGACCGCCGCCGCCCGGATCGACGGCGCGAGCACCTGGCGCACCTTCCGGTCCGTGGTGCTTCCGGTGAGCCGCAACGCGGTGGTCACCGTCTCGCTCTTCAGCTTCCTGTGGGCCTGGTCCGACTTCGTCTTCGCCAACACCCTCGACAGCGGTGGCGACATGCGCCCGATCACCCTCGGCATCTACCACTACATCGGCAACAACAACCAGGAGTGGAACGCGATCATGGCCACCGCCGTCGTCGCGTCCGTGCCCGCAGCCGCGCTCCTCGTCCTCGCCCAGCGTTATGTCGCCGCCGGCGTCACCGCGGGCGCGGTCAAGGACTGACCGTACAGCGCCACTCGTCCCCCCGCTCCACGTCCTTCTTGTCCGCCCCCCTGGGAGAGCCGCACCCATGTCCTTCTCCGCCATCAGAACAAGCCGACGCCGAACGGTCGGCCGTGTCACCGCCACGGCGCTGGCCGCCACGCTGGCCACCGTCACCGCCGCCCTCACCGGTGCACCCGCCGAGGCCGCACCCACCTCGGCCACCACGCTGGTCGTCAACGCCGACCAGACCCTGCGATCGGTCACCCATGTCGCCACGGGCAGCCTCTACGGACTCGCCGACACGAGCACGCCCAGCGACAGCCTCACCCAGGCGCTGAAGCCGAACACCTTCGTGCAGATGGCCCCCGGCGGCAAGCAGTTGCCCAACGGTGAGCCGAAGCCCGCCGGTGATTCCCTGGTCGTCGCGTCCAAGGCCGCCAGGGCCGGCGCCAAGGTCGTCGTCCGGATGCCCGACTGGTACCCGAACTTTCCCTACAAGTGGGTGAGTTGGAGCGACTGGCTGTCCGCCGTCGACACCCAGGTCGCTTCGGTGAAGTCCTCCGGCGCCGGCAACATCAGCGCGTACGAGCTGTGGAACGAGCCCGACTGGACGTGGGACACCACCAACGCCGGTGCCTTCGACGCGGGTTGGGCGCGCACGTTCAAGGAAGTGCGCGCGAAGGACACCTCCACGCCCATCCAGGGGCCCAGTTACTCGTCGTGGAACCAGGGCCAGATGAGCACGTTCCTCACGGACGCCAAGGCGAGCGGCACCGTGCCCGATGTCATCGCCTGGCACGAACTGCAGGGCAGCAGGGACATCGCCGCCCATGTCTCCGCCTACCGCTCCCTGGAGAGCAGCCTCGGCATCAGCCCACGGCCGATCTCCATCGAGGAGTACGCCACGCCCACCGAGATAGGGGTGCCCGGCTCCCTCATCGGCTACGTCGCCAAGTTCGAACGCACCGGCGTCCGCGACGCCGAACTCGCCTTCTGGAACCACTACGGCACCCTCGGCGACACCCTGACCGACACGGGTGGCTCGCCCAACGGCTCGTACTGGCTGTACAAGTGGTACGGCGACATGGCCGGCAACATGCTCACGACCACGCCGCCGGCGCAGACAGGCATCGACGGCGCGGCCTCGCTCACCGGTGACGGCAGGCAGATCAGCGTCATCTTCGGCGGAGGTACCGGCTCAACCGCCGTGAAGGTCAACGGACTCGGTTCCCTGTCGGCGTTCGGCAGCACGGTGCACGTCAAACTGGAGTACACCCCGTCGAAGGGCCGGACCACGGCCGTCGCCTCCCCGTTCACGATCTCGGAGTCCGACTACACGGTCTCCAACGGCTCCATCACCGTCCCCGTCGCCATGAACGCCTCCGACGGCTACCACCTGGTCGTCACCCCCAGCGGCACCTCCACCTCGCTGGCCGGGCGCTACCAGATCACCAACAAGAACAGCGGGCTCGCCCTGGACACCCAGAACGCCGGTACGGCACAGGGCACTTCCGTGGTCCAGGCGACCTCGACCACGGGCACCGACCAGAACTGGACGCTGGTCGCCGCGGGCTCCGGTCTCTACAAGCTCGTCAACCAGAAGAGCGGCCTGCTGCTCGGCATCACCAACGCGGGCACCGGCGACGGCGGTACGGCCCTGATCTGGGGGGACAACGGCACGGCCGACCACCTCTGGCAGGTCATCCCTGCAGGCGGCGGCACCTACAAGATCGCCAACTACAACAGCGGTCTTCTGCTCGGCGTCACCAACATGAGCACGTCGTCCGGCGCACAGGTCCTCCAGTGGAGCGACAACGGCACGGCGGACCACCTGTGGACGCTGACTTCCCGCTGAGGCCACCCGCCTCCAGCTGAGACCGAGGCCCGGGACACCGTTCCCGGGCCTCAGGTGATCCGGCGGCCGCCTGAGCAGCCGTTCTTCATGAGGGAAGACGCCCGGTCGTCGTCGCATCGACATAATGCTCGGATGACCTCCCCCACACCCGCCTCCATACCGGCAGAGCAGGTCCCCGTCGTCATCATCGGCGCCGGACCGGCCGGGCTCACCGTCGCCAACATCCTGCGGGACGCCTCCGTCGACTGCGTGGTCCTGGAGACCGAGAGCAGGACGTTCATCGAACAGCGGCCCCGCGCGGGGTTCATCGAGGAGTGGGCCGTACGAGCTCTCCGACGACGCGGCCTTGCCGACCGCCTCGTGGAGCGCGCGCAGGCCCACCACGAGTGCGAGTTCCGCTTCGAGGGGGCGCGGCACCGGTTCGAGTACGCCAAGCTCTCCGGGGACCGTCATTTCGTCTATCCGCAGCCGCTGTTGGTGACCGACCTGGTGCGCGCGTACGCGGACGCCAAGGAAGGCGACATCCGCTTCGGCGTACGCGATGTGGAAGTGCACGACATCGACACCGACCGTCCCTCGGTGTCGTACACCGATCCGGAGTCGGGTGAACACCGGCGTATCGCCTGCGCGTTCATCGCCGGGTGCGACGGCGCGCGGGGGGTGACCCGCACCTACGTGTCGGCCCATGGGGGCCGCATCGCGCGCCGCGACCACGGGGTCGGCTGGCTGGCCCTGCTCGCCGAGGCGCCGCCGTCCTCCGACTGTGTCGTGTTCGGTATCCATCCGCGCGGATTCGGCGCCCACATGGCCCGCAGCCCCCAGGTCACCCGGTACTACCTCGAGTGCCCGTCGGGCGATGACCCGGCCAACTGGCCGCATGAGCGGGTGTGGTCGGAACTCCACGCCCGGCTGGCCGTGGACGGCACCCCGCCGCTGGCCGAGGGTCCACTGATCGAGAAGCGGGTGCTCGACATGCACAACTACGTCGTCGAGCCGATGGTGTACGGGCGGCTGTTCCTGGCGGGCGATTCCGCCCACCTGGTCGCACCGATCGCGGCGAAGGGCATGAACCTGGCGGTGCACGACGCCCTGTTGCTCGCGGACGCGCTGGTGGCGTACGGCTCGGGCGACGACAGCGGACTGCGCGGCTACTCGGCGGCCTGTCTGCGGCGGGTGTGGGAGTACCAGGAGTTCTCCCAGTGGTTCGCGGAGTTGCTGCACGGCCCCTCGTCGGGCGATCCCTTCCGCGCGGGATCCGCCGGCGCGCGGCTGCGACGGCTCCTCGATGCGCCGGGCGCGGCTGCCGCCTTCGCCGAGTCGTACATCGGCAAGGCGTTCACCGGCTGACGCGGCAACCCGAGCATTCGCAAGCTTGCGCGATTCCGGCTCGGTTACAGGAAATTCGGAGCCGGATTCGCACTTCTTTGAGCACTCAACGTCACGCCCGCCGTACTTCCTGGAAAGGCATGGGCCGGTGCGCAGCGAGGGATGACGATGGTCAAGGTGCAAGTCTCCACGGAAGAGTTGGTTGCCGGAAGATACCGTCTGTTCGAGGTGGTTCACCGGGAAGCGGGACGCCCCGGCTGGCACGGCCAGGACGTCGAGTTCGGGCAGCCCGTCGCCGTGACCCGCTCGCGGCTGCCGGACGACGGACAGGAGGAGACGGCGCACCGCGTCGCGGCCCGGATCCGGCGCGAATCGGAACTCCTCGCGGCGGTCTGCCCCGGCCGGGTCGCCGCGGTCGTCGACGTCATCCATGACAACGGTGTCCTGTGGACGGTCGCGGAGCGCCCGGAAGGGACCCCTCTGGTGGAGCTGCTGCGGCACGGCCCCATGGAGCCGGTCCGTGCGGCCCGTCTCGGGCTCGCCCTGCTCGACGTCCTCGAAGCCGCCCACCGCGAGGGAGTGACGCACGGCGATCTCAGCCCCGGCCAGGTGTACGTCCAGGAGCGGGGCGGTGTCGTCGTGAGTGGCTTCGGACTGCTGGGCGCCACCCCCTCGCCCCGCACCACCGCGCCGTCGTACGCCTCCCCGGAGCAGGCCCGCGGGGAGGACAGCGGGCCGGCCGCGGACCTGTGGACCCTCGGGGCACTCCTGTACGCGATGGTCGAGGGCCGGCCGCTCTTCCGGGACCGCGGCCGCCTTTCGGCCACGCTGCGCGCAGTGGACCGGCTGCCGCTGCGCCCGCCCTTGAACGCCGGACCGCTCGGGCCCGCCATTCAGGGGCTGTTGCGCAGAGACCCGCTGGAACGCGTGCCGGAGCCGATCGTCCGCGCAGCCCTCACGCGCATCCTCCGCGACGACGCAAACGCCGAGACCGGTTCCGACGCCGTCGGCTCGGCGCCCACCACCGCGCTGCCCCTCGTAATGGACAGCTACTCCGCACCCGGCCGGACGGGACGGAGGGGGCGGGCCGTCAGCCGGCCCGTGGTGGTCGGTGTGGCGCTGGTCTTCACCGGGGCCTGCTTCGCGGCCGTCACCGCGGCGGGCGGGCTGCTCGACCGCAGCTCCTCCGCCTCCGATCCCACCGTCTCGCCCTCTTCCCCAGCGTCAGGCAGTCCGGCCCCCGCCCCCACCTCCACCTCCACCGGGCAAAGCGCTGCGCCCGCACCTGCGTCACCGACACCGCGGTCCCCGACCCCGTCCCCGACCCCGACCAGCCCCGCCCCCGAGAAGTCGGCCGGAAAGGGCCTGCCGTCCGGCTTCCACCGCTACGTCGCGCCCCAGGGCTTCTCCATCGGTCTGCCCGACGGCTGGAAGCCCCTGCAGACCCGTACGAGCGATGGCCTCTCCTACCGCGTCACGTTCGGCGCGGCCGGCGACCCGCGCACGCTGGCCGTCACCTACAGCGAACAGCTGGGTCCCGACCCCGTCGCCATCTGGCAGGCACTGGAACCCTCCCTGCGCAGTGAGTCCACCGGCTACGAACGCATCGGCGACATCCGCGCCGTGACCTACCAAGGCCACAAGGCCGCCGACATGGAGTGGCTCTTCGAGTCGGACGGGGTCCAGGAGCGCACGTTCGGCCGCGGTTTCCTCCTCGGCGACCACCGGGGCTACTCGCTGCGCTGGACGACCCCTGCCGACGACTGGAACACGGCCGGGAACCAGCAGGCGCTGGACGTCTTCCTCGAGTCCTTCCAGGGGACCTAGAAAGGCGCCCAGCGGCCGCTGAACCCAGGGAGGTATGCCTCAGCTGCCGGCGTCGCAGCAGCCGTCCCGCCGCATCAGCCGTCCGACGTCGAGCCAGTCGTCGTGCGCAGCCTGCGCGCGCCGCGTCGACGGCTCGAACGCCGCCACCAACTCCTGTGTCTCATAAGGAGTTCCGCCCCTGAGCACGGACACCGTCCGCACCAGGGTGTCGAAGTCCTCGAAGGGGTCGCCGTCGACGATCGTCACGTCCGCGAGCCTGCCCGGCTGCACGGTGCCGAGGTGCCGGTCGAGGCCGAACAGCCGGGCCGGCAGCACCGTCGCGGTACGCAGCGCGGCCGCCGGTGACAGTCCCCCGCGGTGCAGCGCGCGCAGGCCCAGGTGCAGTGACAGCCCGACGGGCACGAGCGGCTGGTCCGTGCCGAGGGCGACGAGCCCGCCCGCGGCCAGCACGCGCCGGGAGATGTCGGTCTCCGTGCGCAGGGTGGCGAGTTGGGCCGCAGTCGGCGCCGTCCCGGCCGACTGCCGTACGGCGGCGGTGTCCCACGGCGGCATCACCACGGTGACCCGTGGGTCGTCCGCGAGCCCGGGATCCGCGCCGATCAGGGGTGCCGAGTTGAACGGCGTGGCGATGAGCGCGAAGTTCACACCGTGGGCGCTGTAGATCTCCAGTACGTCCTCGTAGGCACGCCCGGACGCCGTCGTCGCGTGCCCGGACTCGGCTCGCTGGGTGGCTTGCAGATGGGTCGTCAGGTCCTGGCCGACCTGGACGCCCGGCGACAGCAGGTGGCCGCCCGAGCGCACCCCGAGGCGCTCGTGCGCGAACCGTGCCGCCTCCTCCATCACCCAACTCGGGGCCCGTACATAGGTTTTCACGAAGTCCCAGTCGAGTGCGGCGCCGCGTTCGAGCGAGCGGCGCAGCCCCTCCCTGGTGCGATGGGCGCGGCCCATGCTGTACGCGACGCGGGAGCCGTCGAGGAGTTCGCCGGTGGTCAGCAGCCGGGGCCCGGCGAGTTGCCCGGTGGCCACCGCCTCCCGGATGCGGGCCTGTTCGTAGGCGAAGCCGCCCAGGGACACGGCGGTGGTGATGCCGTACGTCAGCTGGCCGACGGTCTGCCGCCCGCCGTAGGTGCTCTGCCACGGGTGGGTGTGCGTGTCCCACAGTCCCGGGATGACGGTCCGCTGGGAGGCGTCGATCCTGCGGAGCGCACCCCTGCCGCGGGCGCGGTGCGGTTCGACGGCGGTGATGCGTCCCGCGCGGACGACGATGTCGACGTCGTCGCGCACGTTCTCGCCGGTGCCGTCCCACAGCCGTCCGGCGTGCACCATGGTGTCGGCGGGGGCGGGCCTGTGCTGGTCCAGCGGCACGCGTACGGTGCGGGCGGCGCCGCCGTCGACGCCGATCAGCCGTAGCCGGCCGCCCGACAGATACAGCAGCGTCTTCGCGTCCCCTGACCAGGTGGGGTGGTCGGCCGGTTCGTCGGTGAGGGTGCGCAGCGCTCCGCGCGGGGTGCCGTCGGGGGCGACGGGCAGCAGACAGAGCGCGGATTCCACGACTACGGCCATCCAGCGGCCGTCGGGCGACCAGACGGGCCCGGAGTCGTACCGGTCGGCGATGCTGACGTGGGGTGCGACGGCGTGCAGACGGTCGGTTCCGGTCGTGGTGTCGACGATCCGGATGAGGTTGTAGCCCTCGCGGAAGCGGAGGTTGAGGCGGCCGCGGTCGCACAGGGCGAGGTAGCGGCCGTCCGGCGACCAGCTCGGCCGGCCCGGAAGGCCGCCCCCGCCGAGGGGCGTGAGGAGGACGCGTTCCTCGCCGGTCGCCAGATCGCGGACCACGAGCCGGCCGGTCATGTCGAGGCAGGCGAGCCGGGTCGCGTCGGGCGAGAGCGCCGGATGCACCCGGCCGCCCGTCGCGAGCGGGGTCTCGTCGCCCGTGGCGAGATCGCGCCGGTACACGCCGAGCAGTCCGTCGCGGTCGTCGGCGTACAGCAGGGACCGTCCGTCCCGCGCCCACACCGGTGCGAGCAGATAGCGGGTGAGCGCGGACTGCCGCAGCCGCTCGGGCGGGCGCCCGCCCGAAGTGCCCGCGAGCCACAGTGAGTTGAGGGCGGCGAACGCGATGTGCCGGCCGTCGGGGGACAGCGCGGGCAGATGGATGCCGCGCACCGGCCGCACGCGCTCCTCGCCGAGGTCGTACTCCTTGAGCCGGTATGCCGGCCGCTCCACGGGCAGCGCTCCCTCGAAGGGGACCGTCTCCGTCCGCCCCGGCTCCTGCGGCCGTACGAGGGTGAAGTGGCCGTCCACCGTGAGCAGGAGTTCGCCCGCTTCCGTCCATCGTGGGGGCACGGGGGCGATGTCCCCGGCGACGGTCACGGGTGTGCCGTCGACGACGAGCGTGCAGGAGCCGTTCGGGGCCGCCGTGGTCCGCAGATAGGCGAGGCGTCTGCCGTCCGGCGCCGGCGCCGGGGTCATGACCTGCGCCGCCTGGGTCTCGGTGTGCTCGACGGTGACCGGGCCGGGGCCGTCGGCCGGGACGGCGGCGACGGTGCGGGCGTCCACGCCGAGCCCGAACGGGGTGGTGACGGCCTTGGCACGGACGAAGAGAATCCGTCGCCCGTCCGGCGCCCAGGCCGGGTCGAAGTCCTCCCACGGCCCGTCCTGGAGGGGACCGTCCTGCCCGGACAGCCCCGTGACGCGGGTCAGTTCACCGGTTTCGAGATCAAGGACGTGAATGCGGTACGGGCTTCCCGTCACCGGATCCCCGCCGCGTTCGGAGGCGAAGGCGAGGCGGGTGCCGTCCGGCGACCAGGCCGGGCCGCGGTCGTCCCACGGGCCGTCGGTGCGCTGCCGTACGTCCGATCCGTCGGGGCGCATGGTCCACACATGGAAGCCGCCGCCCTGGTAGGCGCAGAACGCGATGAGCTTGCCGTCCGGCGCGTGCACGGGCCGGTTCGGTTCGAGGCCCGCCGGGGTGAGGGGCACGGCCTTGCCTCCGGTGCGCGGCAGCGACCACAGGACGTTCTGGACCTCGGCGATCAGCCGGTCGCCGCCCGGTGCGAGCGTCGCCGAGCCGTTGGTCGCTTCGGTGAAGGACAGGGAGAGCCCGGCTCGGGTCCGTGCCGTGGCCGGTGCGGTGCCGAGAGCTGTGGCGGCGCCGGTGGCGCCTGCCACGGCGAGCAGTTGACGTCGGGAGAGGGACAAGGGCTGGGACAGAGCGGTGCTGCTGCGGTCACGGTCCATGACACAGCACGCTTGCGTATCGCAAAGCCCGTGAGCAACACCCCTTTCACGCCAAACGGGTTGGATCTCGCCTGGTCCGCGTCGCCCCCCGCCGGCGACGGGCCGTCAGGCCCTGCGTTCCGGCGAACGGCGGTCGGCCCGCCGCTGCGCCAGCCAGAGGGCGACCTCCTCGGCGATGGGTTGCCCGGTCTCCAGTTCGACGAAGCCGAACTGCCCGCCCTGGTTGCCCTCCAGGAACCACCAGACGCCGTCCTCGTCCTCCGCGAAGTCGAAGGCGGCGTAGGCGAGCCCGGCCAGGGCCAGGTACTCGTGGACCGATCGCGCGATGCGGTCGGGCACCACCGCGATCTCCCACATGTGACCCGTGTCGCCGAAGCGCCCGTCCACCTGCCCGGGTCCGGCAGCCTTGCGGGCCGCGAACATACGGGGGCCTATACAGGTCAGCCGGATGTCCGCGCGCTTGGGGATGTACTGCTGGAGCAGCGCCGGACCCGCGGCGACACCGGAGAAGTCCGCGTCGGGGCCGATCAGGGTGGTCGGCAGGGCCACCGGCGGGTCGCCGGGCGGTGGCCCCGAAGCGGACTTCACCACCACGTCGCGGTACTCCTCCACGAACTGCTGAGCCACTTTCGGGGCCGTGGTGATGACGGTGGGCGGCACCGCGAAGCCGCTGCGCTGAGCGACCCTCAACTGCCACGGCTTGTGGCGGGCTTGTTCGGCGCGGCGCGGGTGGTTCATCCACCGCGTCGACGCGGAGTAGAGCATCCCGAACAGCGCCTGCCCCGTCTCGGCGGTGAGCCAGGGCGAGGGCTCCGGCGCGTGGGCCGCCGGCTCGCCCGGCCGACGCAGCCAGACGGACCGCAGGCCGCCCATGCTGAGCACATGCCCGTTGACCGACAGATAGCCGTCGAAGTCACCGTGGGCGTAGTCGGCGGAGAGCACCGCTTTGCCGGGCAGGTCGGCCGGGTCAAGGCGCACGACGGGCACGCCCCGCTCGTACAGTTTCGCCACCACCATGTCGGCGGTGACGTCCTGTTCCGCCGTGAGAATCAGTACGGTCATGCGCGCGCGAGGCCGTCAGTCGTCGAAGTGCGTCTGGGAGCCTGCGGTGGACGTCGTGGTACCGGCGGCCATGAGAAGCGCGCGGTCACTGACGGCCGGGCGGCCGTCGTCCAGCACGTTCAGTTGCAGCGAGGCGTCGTAGTGGTAGGGGGTGGGTACGGCCGACTGCCCTTGAGGCAAGGCGTAGTTGAGGGTGAACGGTCGCACGAAAGAACCTCCCGTTGTCTTACGATGCTCTGCACTCACCCTTACGTGTCACGACCGTAAGCAATTCATCACTTTCCGACACATCGGGGTGAAGGTCATCACATCGCGTCGCTTCAAGCTTGCTGGTTTCTGGCGTCTTTTCTTGTCTGTCTGCTTTGTTCCCGCGCCCGTCGGCTCCGTTCCGGCCAAAGCTTCGGCCAATGCTTCATTCTCCGTAACGTAAACGCCGTCCTTACCCAGGAGAGTTCCCGCGAAGTGCTCTCGCATTAGTCGATGGCGCCGGCGACGTGGTGACCGGCCATCAGGTCGACCAGAGCCTGTGAGGCGTCCGGACCGAAGCACAGGTCGAGGCTGGCCGCGGAGTCGGCCGCCGCTGACTCACTGCGCGGGAAGAGCGCCAACTCGTAGGCGGCCAGCGCCGTTTCGATGTCGCCGGGATGCGCGGCGAAGGCGGTGGCGAGTTCGGCCCCGTCGAGCATGGCGAGATTGGCGCCCTCGCCCGCGAACGGGGACATCAGGTGGGCGGCGTCGCCGAGCAGGGTGACACCGGGGACACGCTCCCAGCGGTGGCCGACGGGCAGGGCGTGGATCGGCCGCGGCACGAGCGGACCGTCGGCTTCGGAGACGAGAACGCGCAGTCGCTTGTCCCAGTCGTCGAAGTGCGCGAGGAGACTCGCCTTGGCCGCTTCGGTGTCGGTGAAGTCGATGCCCGAAGTCGCCCAGTCCGCCGGTGTTTTGAGGGCGGCGTAGACATGCAGGGAACCGTCGGTGTCGCGGTGCGCGAGGAATCCCTTCTCGTCCGAGAGCGCGAAGAGCATGCCGCCTCCGACGACACCGGCGGCTTCGGGGTGCCGGATGTCGGCGTCGAGCAGGCTCAGTTCGACCATGGAGAGGCCCGAGTACGCCGGGACGGCGCCGGAGACAAGTGGGCGCACCTTCGACCAGGCACCGTCGGCACCGATCAGCAGGTCGGTGGTGAAGGTCTCCCCGTCGGCGAGCGTCACCTCGTGCCGGCCGTCGATGAGCGTGCGTGCACCGGTGACCTTCGCTCCCCAGCGGACGGTGCCCTCGGGCAGCGAGTCGAGCAGGATGTCACGCAGCGCGCCGCGCGAGACCTCGGGCCGCTCGCCGTCCTCGCCGTCGTTCTCCATCAGGACGGTGGCGTCCTTGTCGAGGATGCGGGTGGCCTCGCCGCCGGCGTGGACGATGGCACGGAACTCCTCGAAGAGGCCGGCGGCCCGCAGCGCGGCCTGCCCGGACTCCACGTGCATGTCGAGCATGCCGCCCTGGGCACGAGCGGCCGGTGAGGCGTCCAGGTCGAACACGGCGGCTCGGATGCCGTTGACGTGCAGGACACGGGCGAGGGCGAGGCCGCCGAGACCGGCGCCGATCACGGCTATGGGGTGATGAGACGTCATGGCGTGCACCTTTCGGATGAGGAAGAGGAGGTGAAGGTGGAGGTGGAGGGGTTCTGCAGCGCGAACTCCTGGGGCAGGCCACAAGAGCGGACGTTGGTGGCAGGCTCGGAGACCTGCGCTAAAGGGACTCGGCGGCGGCGCCCCCGCCGGCTTCGGTCTCCGGCCGAGGGGTGTGCTGCGCTCCGCTGATCAGGGCATGGAAGCCCCAGGTCAGGCGGGCCGGGCCGGGTCCGGAGAGCAGTTCGGTGCCGAGTCCGGCGAGGTGCGGGTGCGTCGCGGCGGAGGCCCCTCGCAACGCCGCGGCGAGCGCGTTCCATTCACGGTCGGCGTCGGCCGGGTCCTTCTCCCCCTCGGCGTGTTCGGCCGCGGTCGCGGTGGCGAACTGCAACAGCAGGTCGACTGCCCACGCCGCCCGCGCCGCCGGGACGCCGCCTTCGTCGAGGAGGGAAAGCAGCGCCTCGAGCAGGTCCAGATAGCGCTGCCCCGAGGGGCGGGCCACGAGGGCCGAGCGGGCGAGGCCGGGGTGCTCGAACAGCACGTTCGTGTAGGAGGTGAGCACCTGCACGAGCCGGTCACGCCAGTCGCCGTCCGAACGTGCCGGTGCGAGGTCGACGGCGCCGAGCAGCTCGTCGAGGACCGCCGCGTGCAGTTCGGCGGTGTTGCGTACATAGACATAGAGGGAGGCCGGTCCGGTGTCGAGTTCCTGCGCCAGGCGGCGCATGGTGACTCGGAGGAGGCCTTCGGCCCGCATGATCGCGACGGCGGTCTCGATGATGCCGTCCCTGGTCAGGGCGGGTTTTGCCGGTCGTTCACGGCGGCTGGGGCGGGGGCTTGGCTGTCCTGTCACTCCTCAAAGGTAACGAACATGTTCGTCGCGAACAAGTTTTTAACGAACATGTTCGTAAAAATGCATGGACAACCCGCCCAGCCCGCCCCTTCGAGGTGAGTAGGAGTACTCATGCCCTCGCCCCCAGCGCTCCCGCACGATGGGGCCACCCGGCCCAAGGAGCCCTGCGATGCGCGCAGTTCACCCCGCCCCGCTCACGCGTCACCTGACGTCGAAAGGGACGACGGCGCGGGACGCCCCGCGCCGGAGGCTCCCGACCGTCCTCCTCGGGGTGGTGCTCGCGGGCCTGGCCGTCTCCGCCTGGAATCCGCACGACCGGATGACCTGGCTGCTGGAGACCGTGTGGGTACTGATCGGGCTGCCCCTGGTCGTGCTGACCTGGCGGCGTTTCCCGCTGACGAACCTGCTCTGCTGCCTGCTGGCCGCGCACGCGCTGGTGCTCGCGGTGGGAGGGCATTACACGTATGCGCAGGTGCCGCTCGGCGACTGGGTGCGGGACTGGTTCGGGCTCGACCGCAATCCCTACGACCGCTTCGGTCATCTCATGCAGGGCTTCGTACCGGCCGTGCTGGTAAGGGAGTTGCTCAGCCGGACCTCACCGCTGCGGGGCAGCCGCTGGCTGGCGCCGCTGACGGTGTGCGCCTGCCTGGCCTTCAGCGCGACCTTCGAGCTCTTCGAGTGGGCCGCCGCGGTCATCGGCGGTCACGCGGCCGATGACTTCCTGGCCACGCAGGGCGACGTATGGGACACCCAGTGGGACATGTTCTGCGCCCTGATCGGCGCCACGCTCTCCGTGCTGCTGCTCAGCCGCCCGCACGACCGTCAGCTCAACGCGGCAGCCGGCGGGGCGACCCCGGCCGCACGGGATTGAGTGTCGTGCGCGGACACCGCAGGTCACAAGGCGGTGCCGAGCTCGTGCCTCGGAGCCGCCCGGGTCGCGCACAGCACGCCCGGGCTCGTCCGTCGCGCTCTTACCAGCGGCCTTCCACCTGCTCCTTGATCCGCCGGTCGTAGAGGTCCTGGATCGCGTCCAGCGTCTTCTGCGACAGCTCCGGAAGCCGGGCGGCCGCCGCGTTCGCGTGAGCCTGCTCGGGCGAACGGGCGCCCGGGATCACCGTGGTCACGCCGGGCTGCTGGACGATCCAGCGCAGCGCCAGCCCGGCCGGGGTCCAGCCGTCCTCGGCGAGTGCGGAGAACTCCGCCGCCGCCTCCACTCCCGTGGCGAAGTCGACCCCGGAGAAGGTCTCGCCCTGGTCGAAGGACTCACCGTGGCGGTTGTACGTCCGGTGGTCGTTCGCGGCGAAGACCGTGTCCTTGGTGTACTTGCCTGAGAGCAGACCGGAGGCCAGCGGAACACGGGCGATGATGCCCACGCCCGCCTCCCGGGCCGCCGGAAGGACCTCCCGCAGGGGCTTCATCCGGAACGGGTTGAGGATGATCTGCACGCTCGCCACATTCGGGCGGGCGATCGCCGTCAGCGCCTCGTCGCACGTCTCCACGCTGACGCCGTACGCCGCGATCCGCTCCTCCTCGACCAGGGTGTCCAGGGCGTCGAAGACCTCGTCGGAGGAGTACACGGGGGTCGGCGGGCAGTGCAGCTGCACCAGGTCGAGACGGTCGATGCCGAGGTTGCGGCGCGAACGGTCGTTCCAGGCGCGGAAGTTGTCGAGGACGTAGTTCTGCGGGATCTGGTCGACGCGGCGGCCCATCTTCGTCGCGACCATCACGTGCAGGTCCGGTCGCCCGCTCAGGAAGGAGGCGATCGTCTGCTCGCTGCGTCCGTCGCCGTACACGTCGGCGGTGTCGAAGAACGTCACCCCCGACTCGGCCGCCGCCTCCAGTACCGCCTTGGCGTCCTGGTCGCTGACATCACCCCAGTCGGCGCCGAGCTGCCATGTGCCGAGACCGACCACCGACGCCTGCTGACCTGACCTGCCGAATACGCGCTCGTCCATGCCGTCAGTCTTGCATCCGACGACCCGGCCCCGGGCATCGCGTCGCCCACGCGTCGCAGGCGCCACGCACCACAGGCCCCCACAACAGGTTCACTCGGACGAGTGAACCGTTTTGACAGGCCGTCCCTGCATGTCAAGCATCTGCCTAGCGTGAGCGAATGATTGACGATTCAGCCAACGAAGAGCGCGCCCCCTGGTCGCGCCGGGGGTTCATACTGACCGCGGCCTCGCTCGTCGCCGGCACGCAGCTCGTGCCGGTGGCCCGTGCGGCCGCCGCGGCCGCGCTTCCCGGGTTTCCGGAGGACGTCGACGTCTACCGTTCCGTGTACCGCAACTGGGTGGGTGAGATCAACGCCGAGGGACTGTGGGCCTGCGCGCCCGCCGACTCGGGCCAGGTCGTCGCCGTCGTCAACTGGGCCTGGAAGCAGGGCTGGACGGTGCGCGCCCGGGGCAGCTCGCACGGCTGGGCGCCGCTGACGATCCCCGAGGGGACGGCGTCCGGCGCCCCGGTGCTCCTGGTCGACACCGCCACCCACCTCACCGGCGTGTCACTGGAGTCAGCCGATCCGGCCGGTGCCGCCGTCCGCGCCGGCACCGGTGTCACGCTGGAAGCGCTGCTGGGCCACCTGGAGGACCACGGGCTCGGCCTCACCGCGGCGCCCGCGCCCGGCGACCTCACCCTCGGCGGCGCCCTCGCCATCGACGCGCACGGCACCGCGGTCCCGGCCGACGGCGAGAGCAGGCTGCCCGGGCACACGTACGGATCCCTCAGCAACCTCGTGCTGTCGATCACGGCGGTGGTGTGGGACGACGCCGACGGGGCCTACGTACTGCGCACGTACGACCGCGACGACGCGGACGGCGCGGCGCTCCTCACCCATCTGGGCCGCGCCCTGGTCACCGAGGTCGTGCTGCGGGTCGGCGCGAACACCAACCTGCGCTGCGTCAGCCGTACGGACATCCCCGCCGCCGAGCTCTTCGCGGCTCCGGGCGGTGACGGTGACGCGCGCACCTTCGCGAGCTTCCTGGACGAGGCCGGGCGCGCCGAGGCGATCTGGTTCGCCTTCACCGAGTTCCCGTGGCTCAAGGTGTGGAGCGTGGCGCCACGACGCCCGCTGACCTCGCGGCGCGTGACCTCGCCCTACAACTATCCCTTCTCCGACAACGTCCCGACCCTCGTGGCGGACCTGGCCGGGCGCATGTTGTCGGACGCCGCGTGGTACCTGGCGCCGGTGCTGGGCAACGCGCAGCTCGACGCGGCGGTCCTCGGGCTCACCGCAACCCTGTCCGCGGACATCTGGGGGCCCTCCAAGAACACGCTGCTCTACATCAAGCCGACCACGTTGCGGGTGACCGCCAACGGTTACGCCGTGCTCACCTCACGGTCCGAAGTGCAGCGTGTCGTCGCCGAGTTCACCGCCTTCTTCCGTGAACGGCTCGCCGCCTACGCCGCCACCGGACGCTACCCCGTCAACGGCCAGGTGGAGATCCGCACCACCGGGCTCGACGACCCGTCCGACGTCGCCTCGGCCGGCGCCCGCGCCCCGCTGCTCTCCGCCCTGCGGCCCCGTGCGGATCACCCCGAGTGGGACACGGCCGTCTGGCTGGACGTCCTGACTCTGCCCGGCACACCCCACGCGGAGGAGTTCTACCGGAAGTTGGAGCAGTTCCTCCTGACGACGTACGACGGCGGTCACGCACTCGCGCGCGTCGAATGGTCCAAGGGCTGGGCCTACACGAAGGAGGCCGGCTGGTCCGACCCGGAGGTCCTGGGCACCACTGTGCCCGCCTCCTTCGACGACGGCGCGGGACCGGACTGGTCCGCGGCGACCGCCGTACTGGACCGGCTGGATCCGCACCGCGTGTACGACAACGCGCTCCTGCGGCGGCTGTTCCCGTGAGCGCGCATCGGCATGCCGATGCGCGCACGGCTCACACCTTCTCTTCCAGGCGCAGCTGGACCTCGACCTCCTGATCACCCGAGTCCATGCCCATCTCGTGCACCGTGAAGCACTCGTCCAAGGCCCCACGCAGCTGCTGTACCGCGTGCGGGCTGCCCTGGACGTCGGCCGTCACAGGTCCCGACAGGTGAGCGTCCGGTGTCCCCGCGCGCTCGGCGGGGCGTGACATGTCGAACGTCCCGGCCCAAACGGTGGGACGCCGCTGTTTCGTCTCGTGCGGCTCCTCGTCGGCGGCGCGGTCCGAGGCGAACCGCCCCTTCAAGGCCTGGAAAAGGTTCCCGGCGTCCGTCGCGGAGCACTCGCTGAGCACCACCTGAACCTGCGACGCAGGCAGCTCATTGTTCATCACGGCCCGTCCTCTCCTCTGTGTACTCGCGGGTACCCCCCGAGCGCCGGGGCACTCGGGACGGGCCGTCGGCATGCCTTGCGCCGAGCACCCCGAGTGGTCGTTCACCCCCTGGTCAGCACGGACCGTGAGCTATGTTGAGTCCTCGTGGGACACGAAGGAGGCGCACCGGTGTCATCGCCGCAGCAGGCACGCGCGCAGGCGTCCGCCATCACCTCGGGCCGTTCGGCAGCCGAGGCGGGTCCTGCCCCCGCGTCCCAGCTCAGGAAGCTGTTCGACGGGCCCAGGCTCTCTCCCGGACAGCGGCGGATCGCGCAGTACCTGATCGAGAACATCACCGAGGCGGCGTTCCTCTCGATCACGGATCTCGCGGAACGCGTCGGGGTGAGCCAGCCCTCGGTGACCCGTTTCGCGTCCGCGATGGGCTTCAGCGGTTACCCCGCGCTACGGGAGAAGCTCCAGTCCATCGCGCTCAGCACCCTCGCCGGCGGCCCGGGCGCCCAGACGGAGGACCACGGCAACGAACTGCAGGCCGCGGTGGACGCCGAGATCGAGAACCTGGAGAACCTGCGGCGGGACTTCGGCGACCCGGACCAGGTCATCCGGATCGGCCGCGCGTTGTCACTGTCGGCGCCCCTGACAGTGCTGGGGCTGCGCATCTCCTGCTCGCTGGCCGAGTACTTCGCGTACGCCGCCCGCCGCATCCACCCCGATGTGCGGCTGGTGACGCGGGGCGGCAGCGTCGCCTACGACGCGATCCTCCAGTCGCGCGCAGCCGGCGGCTCGTGGCTGCTGGCCTTCTCGCTGCCCCGGCACGCCCAGGAGACGCTGACGGCGGTGCGGGTGGCGCGCAGTGCGGGGCTGAAGGTGGCTCTCGTGACCGATCTGGCGCTCGGGCCGCTGGTGGAGGAGGCGGACGCCACCTTCGTCATCGGCACCGGCTCGCGTCTCGTCTTCGACTCCTACGCCGCGCCCGTCGTCATGTCCGCGGCGCTGCTCCAGGCCATGACCGATGCCGATTCGGAGCGGACGCAGGACCGCCTCGAGGAGTACGAGCAGATCGCCGAGCAGCACCAGTTCTTCCTCAAGGACTGAGCCCGCCGCTCCCCCTCGGGCCGAGTCCGTCGCGCCGTCCCGAGAGCAACACCGCCGTCACCTGCGCGTCGCACAACGCACCCTGAGCACCCTCTTCCGCACCCCCCGTCACCATGGCATCACGGGATCATTCACCCCATTTCCCGCATGAATTTTTTCATGTCCTTGCGTATCCGGCGGTATATATAAATACTTCTCGCGGATCGTGACCCGGAGGCCTCCGGGTCATCTCCGACGGTCACCCGGGGCCTCCCGCTCCTACCCGCACAGGGCTTCGGGTGTTCGGACGGGCCGCGCAAGCGCCCGTGGTGGCGGCCCCGGCCAATCCCCTAGACCGGGGCCGCCCCCGACTCCCCCCACGACCCATACCGCCGACGTAACCCGGAAGCGATGAACATGGCGCTGACATACATACCGATCACCTCGGACTGGCCGTGCCAGGTAAAGGCCCCAGGCAGCTACGACTGGGAGCGATCGGCGGCCAGGTGGCTGCGCGAGCTGGTACCCGCCCGGTACGCCAGCTACCCCGCGCTGATCAAGCACCCCGTCCTGCTCGCCCGACACGCCCAGATCCAGGTCCAGCACGAGATACGGGTCGCCCGGACCGCTCTGCAGACCGCCCGGTCCGAGTTGCCCTCGCTCGGGGTCCCGGAGTCGGTCATCGAGCACACCATCAAGATGTACGCGGCCGAAGTGCTGCAGCTCCAGCACATCGCCCGCAGTGTCAGAGCGGTGTCGCAGGCACTCGTCGACAACAACCTCGCGCGCGCCTGACCCCCGTGGACGTCGTGTACGGCAGGGGCTGAAGGTGCAGGCCGCAGCACCCGCCGTACCGCGTAGGGCGCAAACAGCCGAACAGGGGCGCTAGGAACGGCGTCGCCGGGAACACGTAGGGGAGAAACACCCCGCGCAGCCCGAGCTGCCCGACGAGAGCCCTGGACGGACACATGGATTCCACGGCATGGACGGCCCTTCTCATCGTCGTCGCGCTCCTGGCGGCCGCCGCCCTGGGCGTGGCGATCACCCTCCTGGTCCGGCTCGTGCGTACCCGCCGCGATCTGCGCCGAGCCGGGCTCCCCTCAGGACCGAAGTGGGTCTTCTGGGGTGCCGTCCTCTATCTCGTGCTGCCCACGGATCTGCTGCCCGACCCCGTGTACCTGGACGACATCGGCGTACTGCTGCTCGCGCTGCGCTCCCTGCGCACCCCCGCCCCGCTGACCGAGGCTCCCGGCCGCGGGAACCACCGCGCGCCAGTGGAACGTTGACCGATCAGCGGCCCGTCGGGCGCGGACAGGAAGCGCCCTGTGCCCGTGCCGGAGGCCGGTGAGGACCACCACGGCGACGGGCGGCACCATGAGCGAGCTGGTTCCCGGGGGCAATGTGCCCCTGCCCGGCGGCACCCTGACCCTCAGGGTGCCGGGCCCCTTCGACGTGTCCGCGCTCATCACCGACGACGGCGGAAAGGTGCGCGGCGACGGTGACTTCGTGTTCTACAACCAGCCCACCGCGCCCGGGGCCCGGCTCGCCGGTGACACCCTCACCCTCGACCCGCCCGCCCTGCGCGCCGGAGCCAGTCGCGTCACCGTGGTGGTCAGCCCGGCCGACCCGTCGGCCCGGCTCGCCCAGCTGCCCGCGCCCACCGTGCACATCACCGGCCCCGGCGGCGGTGTCCTGGCCCGCTTCACCGCGCCTCGCCCGCAGCAGGAGACGGTACTGCTGCTCGCCGAGATATACCGGCGCGGAACGGCATGGAAGCTGCGCGCCGTGGGCCAGGGATACGCGGACGGACTGGCGGGCCTGGCCCGGGACTTCGGGGTCGACGTCACCGAGGACGCGGCCCCGCCGGCGGCCGAGCCCCCGCGCGGGTACGGGGGCGATCCCGCCCACGCGCACGGACGCAGCCTGCCGTACGCCGGTGGAGTGCCCGGCGAACAGGGCGCCCACGCTCAGGACGGTCTCCTCGCCCTGGTGAACTCCTCGCGGGCCAGGGCCGGTTCACCGCCCGTGTCCCTCGATGTCCGCCTGGCGGCCGCGGCACGCGCACACGCCACCGGCATGGCGGCGCACGGGCGCCTCGACTCCGAGAGCCCCGACGGCACGTCCCTGTACCAGCGCATCACCTCCGGCGGATACACGTATCTGACCGTCGGTGAGCATCTCGTCTCCGGCCCGCGCACCCCCGGCGAGTTCGTGGAGTACTGTCTCTCCGCCGAGCGGTCACGGCTCACCCTGCACGACCCCGCGTTCAGCCAGGCGGGTTGGGCGTACGTGAGCGACGGACGGTCCGGGGACATGTACTGGACGGCGCTGTGGGCGCAGCCCTTCACTCCCGCGGGTCTGGTGCGCGCCGCGGACGAGGTCATCGCGCTGACCAACGCCGAACGAGCGGCGGCGGGACTGGCTCCCCTGTCCGGCGACCCCCTGCTGACCACCGCCGCGCAGGCACACAGTGCGGACATGGTGGCCCTCGCCTTCTACTCCCACACCTCGCCCGACGGCCGTGAACCCTGGGACCGAGCAGCCGCGGCCGGCAGCACGCGCCGCACCATCGGGGAGAACATCGCCTGCGGGCAGCGCTCCCCCGCCGAGGTGGTGCGCGGCTGGATGAACAGCCCCGGACATCGCGCCAACATCCTCAAGCCCGACTTCACCCACCTGGGAGTCGGCCTCGCGGGCGGCGGCAAGGCGGGCACGTACTGGACGCAGCTCTTCGGCGGCTGACGACCTCGGCCTGCCCGGCGCGTGTGATCACAACGGCGGCTTTTCCCCCAACTCCCGTCTTTCTCCCGGAACAATGCAACCTGCGTGCTTGTCCGGCGCGTAGAGATGGTGTCGCCGCCGGAGAACGCGGCACGCGATGTGCGGAGGCCTCCGCACCGGTAGAGAACTTGGGGAGAAGAATCAGATGGTCTCAGCAACGGTGGGCACAGGGACTGCGCTCGGCGCGGTTCTGTTGTCCCTCCTGGCAGCCCCCGCGCACGCCGCGACCGACGCGGCACCGGGTGGCTCCGACCGCGTGACGCCGGTCGCCGCCTCGAAGTTGGCGGCGCCCGACGACGCGGGGCTGCGCAAGGTGCTGCGCACGGCGATGTCGCAGGGAGCCCCTGGCGCGATGGCGCGGATCGACGACAACGGCACCGTCCACAAAGTGGCCGAGGGCGTCGCCGACCGGGCCACCGGACGGGCGATGAACACGAACGACCGGTTCCGCGTCGGCAGCGTCAGCAAGAGTTTCTCCGCCGTGGTGCTGCTGCAACTGGTCGACGAGGGCAAGATCGACCTGGACACCTCGGTGAACACGTATCTGCCCGGGCTGCTGCCCGACGACCGGATCACCGTGCGCCATGTGCTGAGCCACCGCAGCGGCCTGTACGACTACACCGACGACATGTTCGCCCAGACGGTCCCCGGCTTCGAGTCCGTTCGCAACAAGGTCTTCACCTACCAGCAGCTGGTGGACCTCTCGCTCCAGAAGCCGCTCAACAACGCGCCGGGAGCCGCCTATTCGTACTCGAACACCAACTTCGTGGTCGTGGGCATGCTCATCGAGAAGCTCACCGGCCACTCCGTGCGCACGGAGTACCAGAACCGTATCTTCAAGCCGCTGAAGCTGACCAACACCTTCTACGTGCACCCGAAGACCCAGATTCCGGGCAGCCATGCCAACGGCTACCTCACCCCGGACGAGGCCGGTGCGCCGCTGGTGGACTCCACCGAGCAGACGGTCTCCTGGGCCCAGAGCGCGGGTGCGATCATCTCCACCACGCACGACCTGGACACCTTCTTCTCCTCGCTGATGCGCGGCAAGCTCATGTCCGCCGCCCAGCTGACGCAGATGCAGCAGTGGGTGACGGTCAACAGCACCCAGGGCTATGGCCTCGGGCTGCGCCGGCGTGACCTGTCGTGCGGCGTCTCCGTGTACGGGCACACCGGCACGGTGCAGGGCTTCTACACGTATGCCTTCACGTCGAAGGACGGCAAGCGCAGCATCACCGCGCTCGCCAACACCTCCAACAACGGCAACGTGCTCACCACCATGGCCCAGACCCTGGAATCGGCGTTCTGCGGCAAGCCGACGAGCGCCAAGGCCGCGGCACGCGTCGCTGCCCCGGTGGAGCGGCACGAGGACATCGCGCCGAACATCACCCTGAACTGACCGCGTCCGGTGCGGCCACGGGGCGCCTGCCCCGCGGCCGCACCTCATCCCGGTCCGGGAGAGTTTCAGCGCGCTCGCGGTTGCCCAGCCTCGGCGACGCGACCTTGCACCGCACCTGCGGGGAGAATGTCCCTGGCGGCGAGACTCGACGCCGCCCCGACCGAGTGCGGAGTGAGGAAGCGCGTTCCATGACCTTCGACGACCTCCTGGAACGGGCGGCTGCGCTCGTACGACCCGGCCACCGAGCGATCCTCGGGATCGCAGGCGGACCCGGGGCGGGCAAGACGACGCTCGCCGCGCATCTGGTCCGGCAGCTGAACGGCGACGGCCCGGCCTGGGTGGCGCACGTCCCGATGGACGGTTTCCACCTCGCCGACGTGGAGTTGGACAGGCTGGGCCGGCGTGATCGCAAGGGCGCGCCGGACACCTTCGACGCGGCCGGGTACGCCGCGCTGCTGCGCCGCCTGCGCGAGGAGGACGACGACGGCATCGTGTACGCGCCGGGTTTCGAGCGGGTCCTGGAGCAGCCGCTCGCGGGCGCGATTGCGGTACCGCGCACCGCGCGGCTGGTGATCACCGAGGGCAATTACCTTCTGCTGCGCGAGGGCGCCTGGGCGCGCGTCCGGGCGCAGTTGGACGAGGTGTGGTTCTGCGAGCTGGCCGAGGAGGAGCGGATCCGCCGGCTCGTCGACCGCCACGAGGAGTTCGGCAAGGACCACGACACGGCGGTGGCCTGGGCGCTGGGCACGGACCAGCGGAACGCGGACCTGGTCGCCGCGACCCGCGAACGGGCGGATCTGGTCGTGCAGACCACGGGCCTCGCCCTGCCGGCCGAAAGTTAGCCCCGCCTACCTGGGAATGTCGGCCTGCGACCGGCTTCGCCGAACGCCTGCGGCGCACGGCAGTCGGCCTGCCGGGGGCGATGTCAGTGCCGCTTGGCAGACTGGTGATCATGAGTCACAACATCTCGTACTCCACCGCGGACAAGGCCGATGTACTGGCCTACCTGGGCAGCAACGGTGCGCTCTCCGACGAGCAGTTGCGCCGCCTCGACGGCATGCGCAGGGACGCCAGGGCTCGCCAGGACGACCTCGACCGGCAGGACGTCGACTGGGGCCTGTCCATCCCCGACGCCCTCGATCACCTCATCGCCGGACACACCCGCTCGGACGCCCAGTGCGCGGGCAACGCGTACCACGCCGCGCTGCAGCACATCATCGACCACAACGCGTCCGACCCCTCCCACCTGGGCACCTATTCCAAGCCCAGCACTTTCTTCGGACTGGTGGACGACGAGATGCGACGCCTCGGTGTGCCGGCCGACCTGCTGCCGCACGGCTTCCTCTACGACGGCCCGCCCCCGGAGTTCCCCCACCTCCCGTACGCGATCGACGGCTACCCGACCATCGGCCACCTGCCGCTGGCCAGGACCAAGCCGGCCGCCGACGCCTACCGCGCCGTCCTGGACCGGATGAACCCGGACTTCCGGTACGACGTTGAAGAGCTCGCGGAGAAGCTGGAGTTCGAGCACGGCGAGTGGGAGCGCGCCACCAAGGACATCGACTGGTACACCCAGGACACGCTCTTCTTCTGGCTCACCTGACCGGACCGAAGGTCCGGGGGCGTCGCCTCTCACCCCCGCAGCGTCAGCTCCGGGTTCCCGTGCGCGTCGCCCGTCACGTCGCCGATCAGAGCGGTGAAGGCCTCCGTCCGCACGGTCAGGCCCGCACCGTCGCGCTCGAACGTGGGCGTGAAGGGATCGTCGGAGGCCTCCCCGTAGCGGACGGCGAAGACGCTCAGCCCCTCCGGGACGTCCGCAACGGGGCCCGCTTCGAGGGCCGTCGACGCGACGAGACGGCGCCAGCCCTCGTCGGGGTTGCCGTAGCCGCGCGGGTCTGCCGCCAGGGCGAAGGCCGCCTGTTCCTGGGTGGTCTCGGAGCGGGCGTCGAAGTAGTCGACGCCCTGCTCCTCGGGGTGCGTCAGCCGCAGGGCGCCCGCACAGGCCACCTCGGCGTCGGCGGTGCGGCGTACCCGGTCGCCGTCGTCGGCGGCGTACGGCATTCCGGCGAGCAGGTACGGCGTTCCGTCGAGCCGTTCCAGGGCGACCGTCACCCACAGGGTCGTACCGTCCGTGACGTACAGGGACTGGATGTGCCGCAGGACGTGGTCACGGCCGACGACCGGCTTGGTGACCAGCTTGGCGGCAAGGGTCTCGGTGCGCAGGTCGCGCACGCGTACCTCGCCCATCGGGCGGCACAGCAGGAAGCCGTCGGTGACCGGCCCGAAGCCGTGCTGGCGGTTGACTGCCGCGGGCAGGTAGTACGTGCCGCCGGCCTCGATCAGGGACGGGGTCATGTGGCTGTCGAAAGCCACCGAGGTTGTGCCCGCGCGGAGTTGGTGGCGCGCGGCCTTCGCGGACGGCACGCGGTGCCAGCCTGTCGGGTCCTGGATCTGCCAGACCAGCATCCACGCGAAGTGGCCGTCGACCCCGCCGTCCGGCTTGACCGCGTGCCGGCCCCAGCGGGTGTCGCCCCGGTAGCGGCCCAGGTCGGAGCCGATGCGGGCGCCGAAATAGCGCAGGCCGAGGACCGACTCGAAGCCGGAGTGCTGCTCGCTGTAGCGGGGGCCGCCGTTGTCGAAGCCGCCGCCGGTGAGGCGGGCGTCGATGTAGCGGGCGAGCGCGTCGCCGTCCTCGGCGAAGATCTCCTCGCCGCTGACCCGGTGGGCCTGGGCGAGGAAGGAGAGGGAGATCGGTCCGTAGTTGTTGTCGTACGCTCCCCCGTGCTCCGGGGGCAGAAGGGCGCCCCGGTCGCGCACCCGGTGGGCGCGGATCTCGTCGCAGTACAGTTCCAGCGCCCGCGCACGCACGGACTTCCCCTCGGGTTGCGGCAGATGGTGCGCCAGCATGAGCCCGCCGACCACGCATCCGATGGCCTGGTTGCCGGCTTCCTGAGGGTTGAAGAAGGTCGCCTCGGTCAGCCAGCGCCAGTAGCCGTGCGCCACCTCCACCAGTTGCGCACGCTGGTCGTCCTCGATCAGCCCGTCGGCCATGTCGAGGACGTTGACCGCCTGGAGCAGCGCCCACGCGGTGCTCGGCCAGTCGCCGATGGGGTGCGCCCCCGCCTCAAGGACGTAACGGGCGTACGGCAGGCGCGAGTTGCGGACGCGCAGGTTCGGGTAGCCGGGGTTGTCGTCCCGGTAGACCCGGTCGCGCAGGTGGAAGGCGAGGCTGCGGCGCACCGCCTCCGGCAGCCGCGGGTCGCCGATGCGCTGCCCGGCCAGGGCCAGCAGGGAGGTGATGCCGAGCGAGGTGTCCCCGATGTCGTCGACGCAGTCGGGGTGTTCGAGGTTTCCCTCCGGCGTCATCCGCCGCAGGGCCTGCCCGACGACTTCGGCGAGGACGGCGTCGTACGCCTCGGGGCTGTCGGGCAGGTCGTGGAGCGGGCCGCGCTGGTGGAGAAGGCGCACGGGAGGGGGCGGGAGGTGCACGGGGATCAGCCCTTCATGCCTGAGGTGGCCATGGCGTGGGTCGTCGGTGTCACAGGACGGGTACGGGCCGGCGGGCGCGCAGTGCGACGGTCAGTGTGCTCGGGCCGTGTCCACCGATGTACACGCGGTTTCCGGCTGTCGCATCGGTGCCGCCCACCACGGTGTAGTCCTGACCCGGGTCGTAACGCAGTACGTCGCTGCGGTCCGGTCCGACGAGCGGTTCGCCTGCCTCGACCTCGGCCTCGACCCGGATCTCGTCGTCGCCGATCCGGTAGGTCATCGGCTCGGTCGTCAGGCACCAGCGTCCGTCGCCGATCGGTACGGCGCCGTCCGGCACGCCGCCCGGGCGGAAGGTCAGTTCGAGAGCCCAGGGCACCCGTGGTCCGCTGATGTCGATCCGCAGGTCGGCACCGTCTTCCCTCAGGTCCACCTCGACGCGGGTCGTGTGCGAGACCTCGTCCCGGGGCCGGTCCGGGAAGGCCATCGCGGCTGCGAAGCGCCCCTCGTCCGCCATCCGGTAGACACCATCGTCCCGTCGCCCATCCGGCGGGAGCGGCTGGTAGTAGGCGGCCGTGAGGGTTTCGGTGAGCCGGTACCGGGTGTCGGCGAGCTGTTGCATGTCGGCGGCGCGGAACGGGCCCAGGTCGAAGAACCCCCGCGAGAGACGGACCGCGTCGAGGACGGCGTCTCCGGCGAGCAGCCGCACGAAGGTGGGATTGCAGGCGAGGCCCGAGCGGATGCGCCGGTGCTCGGGCACGTCGGAGCCGCCGTACACCACTGTGTGCGCGGTGGCCGAGGCGCGTGCGGCGAGGTGGGCGGTGGTGATGTAGCGCTCGCGCGGAAGGGTCTCCGCGGCCGGGGCGGGCAGGGTGCGGCACAGGTCCGGCGTGAGGAGGGTCTCGGCGAGCAGGTCGGGGTCGTCGATGCCGCCGGAGGCCGCCAGCCGCGCCGCCCTGCTGAAGTCACCCCGGCCGGTACGGATCGCGAGCAGCCGGTAGTGCGGCAGGTAGGGCGCCAGCGGGAACGGGTGGTTCTGGTCCTGCCGTCGCGAGTGGAGGGTCTCCACCGTGCCGTCGGGCCTGATGAGGTCCAGGGTGGTGGCGAGGTTGCGTTCGACGGCGTCCCGCAGGTCGGCGCGGCCGAGCACGTCGGCCAGCAGGAGCAGCGACGGGTTGGACACGTGGGCCGCGTAGTTGGCGCTCCGTTCCGAGTAGAGGCCCTCGGCGTCGATGTCGACGCCTTCGGAGAGCCACTCCTCGACGCGGTCGAGCAGCCGGTCGTCGGGGAACGACCGGTGCAGCCGGGCCAGCGCCGCGCACAGCTCCCAGCGGTGGTTCGGGGTGTGCACCCCACCGGTCAGGAGACTGCCGCAGGCGGCGCCGGCGATCTCGGCGAGCGCGGCCGTGACGTCGCGCAGTTCCGGCCCCGCGCCGGCGGCGAGGACGTGCGCGTCGCACACGTCGTTGACGGTGAACGCGGAGTCCGGCGGTGACTGCACGTTGTCGCCGCCGGCGAAGAGGCCGGAGGCCGTCTGCGTGGCACGCAGGGCGCGCAGGTGGGTCGTCGTGGCGGCGACGGCCCGGCTGCTGCCGTGCAGTGCCGAGTCCGGGGAACGGTAGGCCGCGATCAGGGTCTTCAACCGCCGCGCCAGACCGCGGTGCGGCACACCGGCGGGTTCCTCGTCGGGGCGGGCCGCCGGCGGGGCGGCCTGCCGGTCGGCGGCGCGGGCCACCGCGCGGACGAACTCGTGGTCGAGCGCGGTGGGCACTGTCAGTCCTTCAGTCCGGCGTTGATGTCGGCGCCCATGACGTAGCGCTGGAAGACCAGGAAGACGAGGATCAGCGGGATCATGGAGATGACCGAGGCGCCGAGCAGTACCGACCAGTTGATGTTCTGTGCGCCGACGATGCTCTGGATGCCGATCTGCACGGTGAACTTGTTCGGGTCGTTGAGCATCAGCAGCGGCCAGATGTAGTCGTTCCACCGCCACTGGAAGGACAGGATGGCGAGCGTCAGCATGATGGGCCGGGAGAGCGGCACCATGATCCGCGCGAAGATTGCCAGCTCACGCGCGCCGTCGATGCGTGCGGCTTCCACGAGTTCGTCGGGAACCGTCAGGAAGAACTGACGGAACATGAAGCATCCGGTCGCGGTGAGCACGGCCGGGAGGATGATGCCGGCGAAGGAGTTGTAGAGGCCGAGGTTGCGGACCACCAGGAACTCGGGGGCGAGCATGACCTCGGACGGCAGCATCGTGGTGGCCAGGATGCAGATGAAGAACGCCTTGAGCCATCTGTTGTCGTACTTGGCCAGCGCGTACCCGGTGCAGCAGCTGACGCCCACCGTGAGGATCGTCGTGATCACGCACACGATGGCCGTGTTGATGAAGTACTGGGAGAAGTTGGCGCTGTCCCACGCTGCCTTGAAACCCGACAGGGTGGGGTTGTGCGGAACCAGCGTCAGCGGATAGGAGAACAGGTCGCTGGACGGCTTGAGGGAGCTGAGGATGAACCACAGCACCGGAAACCCGTACAGGCACGCCATGATCCACAGCAGCGTCGTCGGGGCAATCGCCCGCCGGAACCCGCCGCCGGTCGCCCCGCGGGGCCGCTTCTTGGCGGCGGGCCGTTTGGCATCGGCGTCGAGGGGGCGCGGCATGTCTGTGGTTGTCATCGGTTCTCCACCCGTCGGTTGACGATCAGCTGGATGATCGCGACGGCCATCAGGATGAGCATGAGCACGAACGACGCGGCGCTCGCGTAGCCGATCTGGCCCCGTTTGAAGCCGGTCTCGTAGATGTACTGGACCATCAGGTTGTTCGAGGTGCCGGGTCCGCCGTTGTTGAGGGCGACGAACACCGGGTATTCCTTCATCGCGTTGATCGTGTTGAGCAGGATGACGATGAACGAGGTGGGCGCGATGCTCGGCAGCGTGATGCTGAAGAACTGGCGCCAGGGGCCGGCGCCGTCGAGCGAGGCCGCCTCGTAGTAGGACACCGGTACGTTCTTGATCGCCGCGATGAACAGCAGCATCGAGAAGCCCGTCCAGGCCCAGGACGCCGCCATCACGACCACTATCAACGACAGGTCGGCGTTCGACTGCCATGGAACGGCGCTGCCGCCGAGCTTCTCGATGACGTAGTTGACCATTCCGAAGTTCTCACCGAACATCCACCGCCACAGGACACCCACGACGATGGGCGACAGCAGCCATGGGATGAAGAAGATGACGCGCGCGACCGACCCGCCCTTGGCGTTCTTGCTCACCAGCAAGTTGGCTGCGAGCAGCGAGACCACGAAGTTCAGCGGTACGAAGAGCACGGCGTACAGCAGCGTCCGGGTCAGGGCGTCGTAGAAGGTGGAGTCCCCGAACAGGTTGTGGTAGTTGTCCAGTCCGATGTACTGGAACGCCCCCACGCCCGTGTAGTTCGTGAAGGAGTAGACGAGCCCGATCACCGCCGGCCAGACGAAGAACAGCGCGAAGAGCACGACGTTGGCCGCGATGAGGACGAGCGGCGCAAGGGTGTACTTGTTGCGTCTCCTGGGCGGGCTCGCGGACACGGCCGAGGCGCGTTTTGTCATCTTCCTGACTCCGTGCTGGTGGAATGGATTCCTGTGGGCTCACCCCATGAGCCCGGCATTGCGCGGGGGCCAGGCCGGGCGGCGGTGTCTTGATCCCGCCGCCCGGGCCTGCCGGCCTACGCTCAGCCGCCGACCTGCTGGTTGTAGCCGTCCACGATGTTCTGCAGGGCCTTGTCGGCCGACTGCTGGCCGTTGATCGCCTTGCCGAGCTCCGTCTTGGTCGGGTCCTCGGTGAGGCTCTTGCCCTTCAGCACCCAGTTGGTCTGCGCGCCGTTGAAGTAGCCGGAGATCGGGGCGTAGAGCGGGATCGACTCGTTGTACAGCTTGAACGCCGCCTGCGCCGCCTCGGACTTGAAGGGGTACTTCGGGTTCAGACCGCTCTCGACCGGCAGGAAGCCGGACGTCTCACACAGCTCCTGGTAGTGGGCCGGCTCGTACAGCCAGGACAGGAACTTCGTCGCGGCGGTGGCCGCGGCGCCGTTGTTGTTGAAGCCCACCGTCATGCCGCCGCTGTTGACATCGCTGGCCTGCACCGGCTCGGCGGGGGTCGGCACGCTCGCCCAGTCGAACTTCTTGATGCTCTCCGCGAAGGCCGGAACCTGCCACACGCCGGACCAGTAGGCGACCACGTCACCGCTCTGGAACATGGCCGACGGGTCGGCGCCGCTGGTCCACACCGACTTCGGCATGGTCTTGTCGTCGTTCCAGCCGACGAAGGTGTTCACGGCCTTCTTGGTGGCGGCGTCCACCGAGAACTTGCCGGAGGAGTCCGCGTGGACGTACTTGCCGCCGAGCTCGTACACCATGGCGCGGAGCCGGGAGGGCGACTGGTCGAACGTCAGGGAGTACTTGGCGCCGGTCTTCTCCCGGACCTTGTCCGCCGCCTTGATGAAGTCGGTCCAGGTCCAGGTCTTCTGGGGCGAGGTCGGGAAGGAGACACCGGCCTTCTTGAACAGCGTCTTGTTGATGAACATGCCGGACGCGGTGACGTCCGAGGGGATGGACAGCACCTTCCCGGACGAGTCCTTGGCGAGGAAGTTGGCGTTGATGTTGTTGCTCTTGTTGTTGGCGATGGAGCTGAGGTCGATCAGCTTCTTCGACCAGATCGGGTCCAGCGCCGGCACGGCAGCCACGTCGGGCAGGGAGTTCGCCTGCGCGGCGTTGTGCAGCTTCGTCGCGTAGCCGTCGTAGGGAATGTTGACGAGCTTGACGCTGACGCCGGCTTCCTTCTTGTACTGCGCCACCAGCTTCTTCCAGCCCGCGTCCTGCCCCGGAACCGTGGAGATCCAGAACGTCAGCGACTTGGAGTTCCCGCCGGAGTCGGATCCCGAGCCGCAGGCGGAGAGCAGCAGGGCACCTGCCGTGGCCACGGCAGCGAGGGGAACCAGGCGGCGCATGTCACCGCGGCCGAGTCGGCGAGAGCGCCGCACACCCACACTAGTCATCTTCGATCCCTTTTCGTCATGGGAGACGGAGCACGGCGCCGACCGAGGCGGCACGGGTGCATTTTGCAGGAAATTTCGCTTTCCGGGGGGCGCGGCCTCGCCCGGCCGCGTCGCTCCTTGCGGGTGGGATCCCCGGCCATGAGGGCCGTCGTCGCACGAGCACGCCCTCGTGCGGCTGCCGTACTTCGCGTACGGGCGGGACGCCAACCCAAGCCGACGTCCCGGCCGACTTAGAAAGCGCTTGTCCGGACATTGGCAGACCGAGTCGGAACCCGTCAATCCTTCGCCCCCGCGGCCTCGGTCACGGTTTGGACTCCCCGGGCGACCGCGAGCCGGGCGGCACCCACCACCGTGCCGAGATCACCGACCGTGCTGCTGACCACTTCGGTGGGCCAGCTCAGCCGGGTCAGCTCGGCCCGCACACCGGGCAGGAGCTGCGGATATGCGCCGGTACTGCCTCCCAGCACGATCAGCCCCGGGTCCAGCACGGCGGTCACGGCGGCGGCGAGCCGGCCCACGTCCGTGGCATGCCGGCCGACGACGGCGCGGGCCGTGGCCCGGCCCTCCCCGGCGAGTGCGAAGAGTCGCTCGGCGGTGCGCGGGCAGGGCCCGTCGGCGTCCGGCCAGGCCTCGGCGGTCCGGCGCAGGAGCGAGCGTGCGCCGATGTACTCCTCCAGGGCCTCGTGGCGCGGCTCACGGCCGTCGTCCCACGGGTAGGGCAGCCGGGCCAGCTCTCCGGCCGCACCGTTGGCTCCGCGCAGCACCCGGCCTCCGACCACGATGCCGAGGCCGATGCCCACACCGATCCGCAGATAGCCGAAGGTGTGGTGACCACGGGCGGCGCCCTCGTGCAGCTCGGCGAGCGCGGCGCAGTTGACGTTGTTCTCCAGGTGGACGGGAACACCCGGCGGCAGCGCGACGGCCATGGCGTCGAAGACGGGACCGGCCTTGGCCGTCGCGGGGCGCATTGCGGTGCCCTCCCGCTGCGCGGTGACGTCACCGACGGCCACGACGATGGTGCGCAGCGGTGCCGAGGCGGGCAGCGCGTCGAGGGCCTCGCGCACCACGTCGGCCGAGTCCTCCCGGGAGCCGTCGGCCTGGGCGAGCAGCGTGCCGTCCAGGGCACAGACACGCACCCGGGTGAGGGCGGGGCCGAGGTCGACGGCGAGGACCGCACCGGCGGCGGGTCCGAGACGGTATACGGCGGCGGTGCGGCCCGTGCCGCTGGAGGCGGTGCCGGAGTGGGCGGCGAGCCGGGCGCTCTCCAGCTCCGCCACGGCGGAGGACACCGTCGGTTTGGACAGGCCGGCCAGGCTCGCGAGCTGCGGCCGGGTCGCCCTGCCCGCGCCCGCCAGCACGGCGAACACCGCGCTCGCGCTCTCGGTCAGGCGGGGCGCGTTCGCCACATCGTGTTCCACAGTTCTCCCACACAGGTCGAGGGCCGCGCTCCCGGATCGATCGGCTCCGCGGGATGCGGCGATGGGATGCCCTGGCGTCGCGATTCTCCGCCCAAGGCGGCCTGGGGGGACCGCTCGGTGGACGGGTGTGCGATGCCTCTTGACACGCACCTTACTTCGTTAGTTAACTTCCTAACGAATGCCGGTACTCGCCTGCCGTGCTCCACTCAGAAGCCCGTCCCGGGGCTTCGCTAGTGCTTCAACTCCCCTGCCCTCAGGCACGGTTCGCCCACCGTCGCAGCACCATGCAACGACGAAAGAGGTTCCGTGCAGGACACTCCCCTCTCGCGCCTGCTCGTGGTGGGCATCGACGTGGGCGGCACCAAGACGCACCTGCGCGCCTTCGCGGGCGAGACCCGCGTCGCCGATCACGTCCGCCCGAGCAGCGGCTGGCGGCCGCACGACCCCGTGGCCGCCGCCGGCTGGCTGGCGGCGCTGGTCGCCGGGGCGCTGCCGGCGGGCGCACGCCCGTCCGCCGTCGCCGTGGGCGGCCA
>NZ_JBEXDZ010000104.1:0-33609 GCF_040606085.1 Streptomyces sp. NPDC005485
GTGGTGCCGGGCCCGGTCGGCACCACCCGCCGTCACCTCCTCACCCCACCGCTCGCTCCCGGGCTGCCGGATCCAGGATCAGCCTTCGCAGACGGGTCCTGGTCTCGGACATAGACGGTGACTCGCGCTCCCTTGACATGGGTTGTTCCGTACTCGCGGAAGTAGTGCCGCAAGGTGCTTGTTTTCGCTTCCTCCTGCGGGTTGTTCGGTGAGTGCGCATCCGCCGCGCGGACCGCGACGATTCGGTCGAATTCCAGCATGCGTGCCGCGATATCCTGGGCGGGAAGCTCGACACCTGCAAGTGTGTTTGACGAAATGGCATCCTGGGCCAGGGCGAGATCTGTCAGGAAACGAGTGTCCTCGGGGTTGGCCGCGGTCAAGATCCGGTGCCGGCCGGAGAGATAGAGCAGCCCGTCGCCGGGTCGGCTTTCCTTCCGTACGGCGGCGCCGATGGCGGTGGCGTCATTGCTCCGGCTTTCGGGTGTCCTCAGCGAGAGGCTCGGCTGGACGAGCGCGGCCAGCACGGCAACCGCTGCAACCGCCGCGATCCACGCGGTGCGGGAAGACCGCTGCCGCCGGAGGAAGTAGTCCATCCATGCGCCCAGCAGCAAAGCAATTCCGAAATTGCTGTAGAGCACGTACCGGTCGACGAATAGGGGTTTGACCAGCGAGGCGATCAGCAGCAAAAGGCCGGGAAGCACAACGATCGGCACAGCCAGCACGGAAAGCCGTACGGGTCCCCTCGTCCCCAGGGGAGCAAGGGCACACGCCACGCCCACCACTGCCACGGCCAGGACATCATTGAGCCGCACCGGTCCGTCGATCCAGGACACCTGCGCCGACTGCCCCGCACTACGGATCGCCAGTGGCAACAGCCCGGCCACAACGCCCGCGGCAGTCACGCTCCACGCTTTCAGCACCGGTCGGGAAACACGGGAGACGACCAGTGTGACGCCGTGTGCAACCAGGGCGAGGACCGCGAACTCATGGAGCAGACAGGCCAGCAGCATGGTGGAGCCATAGACCGCCCACCGCCACCGGGTGCGATGCGGGACGCTGACCACGAGCGCATAGGTGGCCCACGTGATCAGGGCACAGACCATGGCGTACGAGCGGCCTTCCTGCGCGTACTTCTGGACCTGGGGAAGGAGCGCGAACACCAGCCCGGCCAGCAGTCCGGCACGGGGCCCCGCCAGGCGCAGCCCCAGAAGCCCGACTCCGCTCGCCGCCACGGACATCGCCAGCACAGACGGCAGGCGCAACGTCAGCAGACCCGCGCCGAAGAGGCCGAAGATCTCATGCATCACGGCGTAGTAGAGGGCATGGACCAGATCGATGTGCTGGGCCGTGAGCCATATCTGCGAAAGATCGCGGTGTGCGAGCTGGTAGGTGACGGACTCGTCCCCCCACATGGTGTTCTTCCTGCGGATGCCCCAGAGCCCCAGAGCGATCGTCAGCGACGACGGCGCGATGAGGACAACGGCTTTGGCCGGGCTAGGTGATTGTCGACGGGCGGGTGCGGGACGGGAAACGGTCCTGGCCACGGCGGGGCCACGTTCGGCAACGGACATCGGCGGCAGGGCCTTTCAGCAGTGGCGAAGATGTTCCGCCAGCGTGCCCGGACCTCGTTGACCGGTTGCTGACCCAACCTGACCGGCCGATCAGGAAGGCGGGCCGGCGCTGTGCGAGGCTGCACCCCATGCGCATCCTGGTGGTCGAAGACGAGGTGGACCTTGCCCACACCCTGCACACCGGTCTGACCGCCGAGGGCTACAGCGTCGACCTCGCGCATGACGGCCGGCAGGGACTGTGGATGGCGCGGACCGGCGAATACGCCCTGGTCGTACTGGACTTGATGCTGCCCGGAATCAACGGCTACAAGGTCTGCGCCCAGTTGCGCCGGGAGGGCAACGCGACCCCCATCCTCGTACTCACCGCCAAGGACGGGGACTGGGACCAGGCGGAGGCCCTGGATACGGGGGCCGACGACTACCTGGCCAAGCCCTTCTCCTACATGGTGCTCGTCGCACGGCTGCGGGCCCTGGTCAGACGAGCCGCTGCCGTCGCCCCGCCCGTCCTTGCCGTGGGCGACCTCTCGTTGGACGTCGCCGGCCGGGTCTGCCGCCGAGCCGGGACCCGGGTGGAACTCACCCCCAGGGAGTTCGCCGTGCTGGAGCTGCTGGCCCGCCGGGCGGGCCAGGCGGTCTCCAAAACGGATCTGCTCTACCACGCGTGGCCCGACGAAGCCGAGGATCCCAACCTGGTGGAGGCGCGCGTCAGCGCGCTGCGCAAGAAGGTCGACGCCGCGTTCCACCGGCAGTCCCTGCAGACCGTACGGGGCACCGGCTACCGGCTGGTGGACGACCGTGAACGCGACTGAGCCGCGACGCCGCTGGTTGCCGCGTTCGGTCCGGGCCCGCACGGCTCTGGCCGTCGCCGCGACCGCCGCCGTCATCCTGGCCGGCATCGGCTGGTGGGTACACCACGACGTCTACCGCCAGAGCACGCAGGTCGCCCGGGAACAAGCCCTGGAACAGCTCTGGGCTCTCACCGACCAGCTGAATGAGGGTGTGATTCCGGTCCGTAGCAGCGTCGTGCCGTACGAGGTCGTCGCCACCGGTCGGCGCGCCGCTGTCGCCTACGGCGGAGGCATGGCCGCCTTCGATCCCGGCACCCGCCACGTGATGCCCGCCCCGACAGGGGAAGGTACGCCAAATTTCGTCCGCCTGCCTGTGAACCGCGACTACAACCCCGGAATCAGGGGCGATGTAGCCGGCGGGACCTATGAGGTCTTCACGGCCGATATCAGAGCCGGTGAACTGAGCAGCGACAAGGTGGCCGCTCTGGGCGTCGCCGCCGACGCCAAGCTGCGGGTCTATGTGGTGGTGCTCCCGCACACAGCAGAGGAAATCGCCGAGACCACCGACCGCCTGCTGCTGCGGGCCGGGCTCGTCAGCCTCGTACTGATCGCCGCCGTCGCCTACTTCGCCGTCCGCATCACGCTGCGGCCGGTCGAAGCCATCCGCGTCCTCACCGCCTCGGTCACCGCGAACGACCCCCGCGAACGCGTCACCGTCCCCGCCACGGGACACGAGATCACCGCCCTGGCCACCACCATCAACACCACTCTCCAACGCCTCGACAACGCGGCCGCCCAGCAACGCCGCTTCGTCGCGGACGCCGCACACGAACTGCGCAGCCCCCTCACCACCCTGCTCGCCAGCCTGGAAGTCGCGCTCGCCTACCCGGAACGCACCGACTGGCCCGCCGCGGCCACCACCGCCGCACGACAGACCCGCCGCCTCCAGGCCCTCGCCGAAGACCTGCTGCTCCTCGCCCGCCTCGACACCCGCACCCCCACAGCCGACCCCGAAACCGTCGACCTGACAGCCCTCGCCTCCCAGCTGACCGAGCAATACCCCCTCACCGAACGACCGTTGACCCTCACCTGCGACAGCACCGCCCCCGCACACGCACAGGGAAACCCCGACGAGTACGAACGGCTGCTGCGCAACCTCATCGACAACGCCGCCCGCCACGCCGCACACCGCATCCAGATCACCATCCGAAACGAGGACGCCTGGGTCGTCCTCACGGTGCACGACGACGGACCGGGCGTGCCCGCCGAGGACGCCGAGCGCGTCTTCGAACGCTTCGTCCGGCTCGACGACGCCCGCTCCCGCGACCACGGCGGCACCGGCCTGGGCCTCGCCATCGCCCGCGACCTGGCCCACCGCCACCGAGGCACCCTCACCCTCACCCCCCGGACCCTCGGAGCATGCTTCCAGCTACGCCTTCCCCGAGCCGCCACCCCAGCCGAGAAATAGCGCGCTTCACCGCGACAACTGACGCGCTTCACCGCGGTCGCACCGGTACCCGATGAGACGCCGCTGGGCGGCCAAGCACCAACGGCACAGACTGCTGGTCATCGCCCTGACCGATGCCAAGGGGCGGCTGCTGTGGACGACCGGTGCAGGATCGGCCGTGACCCGGCTGCGGTTGAGGGGAAGACCAACCAAATCACCTACTTCGCCGCTCTGTTGGAGCTCCACGACCTGACCGGCGTGTCGGGACGGCCGACGCCGAGCGCACCCAGCGTGCACACCCCCGCATCCTCGTTGCGATGAAGCGCGCATTGTCCGCCCGGCTCCCCTTCGTCCACGGGAGCACGACACCAACCCAAGTCCACAAAACTGTGCGACAGCGCCGGGAGGTGAATCCTTTCCGGACCTCCCGGCCTCTTATCTGTGTACCGGCCGAACGGGCCGGCGGAACCGGGAGGAAACAACCAATGATGGTCACCAGCCTCGTAGTGATCGGCGCCCTGCTCGTGGGTGCGTGCAGCTGGCACTTGATGCGGCGCTACAAGAGCCGAAGCTGACCAGAGCCTGCACAGGACGCCTTCCGAGGATGAGGAGCACATGAACCAACACTTCCCCTGGCCGGACGAGCGGCTGATCAAGGCCGCTCAGGACGGCGACGTCACTTCGCTCACCGCCGTCGTCGTGAGATCGCAGCCTCATGTGCGCAAGTTCGCCATATCGCTGTGCGCCTCACCGCAGGATGCGGAGGACGCAGCACAGGAGGCGCTGATCATCCTCTACCGGAAGATCGGCACCTTGCGGGCCACCGGAGCGCTCGCCTCATGGATGTTCCGGATTGTGCGCAACGAATGCCTCCGGCAGGTACGACTGCTCGTCTCACGGAGCGACGAGCAGTCGGTCGAACCGGAAGCGTCAGCGGAACCGTCCGCCGAGAACGCGGTGCTGCACAGACTGGAGGTGGAGCGGATCGCGGCCGCGCTCTGTGCCCTCCCTCGTGACCAGCGGCAGATCCTGATCATGCGGGATGTGCAGGGCCTGCCGGGCAAGAGCGTCGCCCATTCGCTCGGTCTGAGCAACGCCGCGATGAAATCTCGGCTGCACAGAGCACGCACAGCGCTGCGTCACTCCCTCGCAGTGACCGATGAAGTTGCCGACCAATCGGGCGGAGAAGACTCATGACCGTGACCACCGTCAAGCCCGCGCACGAGGCGAAGGTCCAAGCCACCACACAGGCCGCGGCTCCCGAGACGAACTTCGCCAGCAAGTCCGTCCCGCGCCACCTGACTCGCGGCGCCATCGGCCTCGGGCTGATCATCGGCTCGATCGGCCTGGTGCCCGTTGCCGGCCCGGCCACCCTGCTGGCGGCCCCGTTGGCCCTGATCGCCTTCCGCGGCTGCCCCACCTGCTGGATGGTCGGCCTGGCGCAGACCATTTCCCGCGGCCGCACGGAGCGCCAGTGTGTGGACGGCATCTGCACTCTCAAGGCGCGCCCGGCGCCGAGTGCCGCAGACGAGCCGCCAGCCGAAATCAGCGTCCCTGCTGCTCCCAGGTGACCAGGCCACCTCCATTCGGCACGGGCCGCGAACTGGTGCGTACTGGCATGAATGCACGCCGCAACGCACGCGACTACGAAACGCCTGCCCCAGCACTCCGAAGCACACCTGAACTGGGCACTCATCACCACGATGACCCGACGCCTCACCCGCGAGAGCCCCCGCACCGACAACTGAACCAAGAAGCGCGGCTCCGCTTCGTGAACCGACCGTCTCTACGTCGGCATCACTCCGAGTCTTCAGCACGCCATTCCTCTTCGAGAATGCTGAACGTCAGGGAGTCCCGCCAGCCGTCCCGTATCCATGCCGTGTGTCGAAGGCGCCCCTCATACGTCATACCGAGCTTGGCCAGCACTCTGGCTGAGCCGAGATTCCGCGGGTCGCAGGTGGCGAAGATTCGATGAAGCCCCAACTGAACGAAGCCGCGAGAGAGAAGCCGGCGCCCGATTCCTGTGCCAATGCCTTGCCCCCATACCCGAGGATGCACGATGTAGGAGATCTCGCCCTGGCGCTGCGTGTGACTGCGGACATGCAACTCGCCCACGCCGACAACGTCGTCCCCGAGGCGCGCTACATGGGCGAACCTCTGCTGGGGTGTGCTCGACCAAGCCTCGACTGCGACCTTCACGAAATCGCGTGTCTGGTCCTCATTGTTTGGCCCCCAAGGCTGGAAACGACAGGCCTCTGGGAGACGGGCCCACGAGTGAATGGCCTGCCAGTCATCAAACGCGATCTTGTCCAAGGACACCGAGTGCGGTCTCATGGATTGATCTTGCCAACTGGAGTCAGACTGGACTACGGGTTCAAAAAAACACCCGCTGAGTGAGCGCGAGGACAGCCGGACCCGCCCCATCCGGTGCCCGGATGCCGTCCGGAGGATTGGGCGGCGTCCGGGGACCTGCGACGACTGCACAGCGCCGTCGCCGATGCCGAGCCGCTCGTGCTCGACTACGCACATGCACACCCCGCACACAGCCGCCGCACCTGATACTCGCGCAACAGTTCGGGTTAGTACGGGGCAAGCCATCGTGCGTCATACCAGTTGGCACCGTATTGACGGTGTGCTCTCCGGTGGTCCGGGGGACTATGGAAGTCCAGGCGCCTGCCGACGCAGACAGGCCGCGCTCCAGGCCGGCGGATGGCCCCGTGTCGGCGGGCGGAAGGAGTGCCGCGATGAGCGAAGCCGATCGGCCTTCTGCCGACCTCGACCGGGCAGGCACCCGGCGGCAGGATGGGCCCTCGGCGCCGAGCGGACTGATGGACCTGCTCGGTGTCGCGGCGGTGCTGCTGGATGCCGACGGCCGGGTCGTCCTGTGGAGCCCGCAGTCCGAGGCCCTGTTCGGCTACACCGCGCACGAGGCGCTCGGGCAGTACGCCGCCCGGCTGCTCGTCCACGAAGACCACAGCGACTGGGTGATCAAGACGTTCGCCGAGGTCATGAAGACCGGCCAGAGCTGGGGCGGCACGTTCCCCATCCGGTGCAAGGACGGCAGCACTCGGTCGGTGGAACTGCGCAACATGCGGCTGCTCGACGACCGCGGCGACTTCTACGCCCTCGGGCTCGGCACCGACTCCGCCACCCTGCGCGAGCTGGAGCGGGACGTCGCCCTGTCCACCCGGCTGATCTCCCAGTCCCCCATCGGCGTGGCGATCTTCGACACCGATCTCAGGTACGTGGCAGTCAACCCCACCCTGGAAGACATCCACGGCATTCCCGCGACCGATCACCTCGGCCGCCGCTACCGCGAGGTCATGAGCGCCGAAGAGTTCGAGGAAGCCGAGACTGCGATACGGCAGGTCCTCAGCAACGGGCACCCGCTGGTCGACCAGGCCCCCATCGTCGGCCGCACCCAGGCCGACCCCGGGCACAAACACGCCTGGTCGATCTCGGTGTACCGGCTCGAGGACACCCAGGGCCGGGTGCTGGGAGTGGCTGAGCTGGTGGTGGACGTCACCGAGCGGTACCAGTCGGCGATGGAGGCCACAGAGACACGGCGGCGCCTGGCGCTGATCGCCGACGGCTCAGCCCGCATCGGCACCACCCTGGAGGTGGAGCAGACCGCCCGGGAGCTGGCCGAGGTGACCGTGCCCGAGTTCGCCGACGTGGTCACCGTCGACGTGCTCGACTCCGCCATCGACGAGCACCGTCCCGCCACCAGAGCCGGGCCCGCACTCTTCCGTGCCCTGGCAGTGAAGGCCGCCTATCCCACTGAGGCCCTCCAGGCCGCCGATGCGCCCGGCGAGATCGCCACGTACGACGCCGACCGCCTGGCCACCCGATGCGTGCGCACCGGCCGGCCCATCCTCGTCCGCCATGCCGACGGAAACGACCTGACGCACATCGCCCGCGACGAGGACGCCGCCACCCTGCTCGCCCGCGCCGGAGTGCACTCCTACCTGGCCGTCCCACTCACCGCCCGCGGCGCCGTCCTCGGCTTCCTGGGGATCACCCGCGCCCGCGATCCGCGGCCGTTCGACGAGGACGACCTCGCCATCGCCACCGAGCTGGCCTCCCGCACAGCGGTGTGCCTCGACAACGCCCGCACGCACCAGAGAATGCGCAACGCCGCCGAAACTCTCCAGCGCAGCCTGCTGCCCGAACACCCGCCAGAGCTGCCCGGCTTGCAGGTCGCATCCCGATACCTGCCTGCGCAGGCCGCCTATGAGATCGGCGGCGACTGGTACGACGTCCTCCCCCTCGGCGGGGACAAGACGGCCCTCGTCGTGGGCGACGTGATGGGCAGCGGCATCGACGCCGCCGCCACCATGGGCCGTCTGCGCACCGCCACCGCGGCCTTCGCCGGCCTCGACCTCGGCCCCGCCCGCGTCCTCGAGCAACTCGACACGATCACCTCCGGACTGGACCCGTACATCGCCACCTGTCTCTACGCCGCCTACGACCCGCACGACGCCACCTGCCGCATCGCCAACGCCGGCCACCTGCCCCCCGTCCTGGTCCAAAGCGGCACCCGCCCCCGACTGCTCGACCTGCCCACCGGCACCCCCCTCGGCGTCGACGGCGTCCCCTTCGAAACCACCACCTTCCGCCTCTCCCCCGGCGACCGACTGGTCCTGTACACCGACGGACTCGTCGAAACCCGCCACCACCCCATCGACGAACGCCTCAACACCCTCCTCCGTCTGCTCGAGGCACCCGACTCCCCGCTGGAAGAAACCTGCGACCGGCTCCTTCACAACCTCCGCCATCCCGACAACCACGACGACGTCGCGCTACTGATCGCCCGTGCACGCCCGTTCGCACAGGATCCGCAGCGTTGCCCGTAGCGGCTCTCGTCAGCCAAGTAGTCCCACGTCAGACGTAGTGGCCGCCTCGGCCGCTCGGCGCCGATGCGCAGTTCCCTTCGCAGCGCTTCAGCTGACATGAGCGGCTCATGCCACTTCCAGTGCCCGGGCAGCGAAAATCTTCGCCTGTTGCGACAAGGGCCGTCAGCCCTTGCTTCACCTATCGAATATCGATAGATTCCCATCGGAAGTCGATGGAAGGGTGGGTCATGGGAAAGCTGACCGTGGGCGCGCTGCGCGCCGTGCTGGCGGTGGTGCTCGCCGGCACCGTGTTCGTACAGGCATTGATGGTGTGGACGCTGGTCAGTGGGAACGACCCGGAGGACGGGTCGCTCCCGCTGACCCCGCTGCGCGTGATCACGACCCTGGGCATGGTGTCGGCCCAGGTCGCCCTGGTCTGCGTATGGCGGCTGGTGACGATGGTGCGACGCGGAACCGTGTTCTCCCACGCCGCCTTCCGGTACGTCGACGCCGTGATCGGCGCGATCGTGGCGGCCGCCCTGCTGTGGTTCGCGGTCACGGCCATCAACGCTCCGGGCCAGCGCGACGACCCGGGTGTCACCGTCATCATGGGCGGGGTCGGCTTGGCCATCCTGGGGGTCGCGCTCATCGTGCTCCTGCTGCGGATGCTGCTCGCCCAGGCTGTCGCGCGCGATGTCGAAGCGTCGCAGATGCAGGCCGAGTTGGACGAGGTGATCTGATGCCGATCGCCGTCGACATCGACGTGATGCTGGCCCGGCGGAAGATGTCCGTGGGCGAGCTCGCGGAACGCGTGGGTATCACTCCCGCCAACCTGGCGGTACTCAAGAACGGCCGCGCCAAGGCGGTGCGCTTCGCGACGCTCGCCGCGCTCTGCGAAGTGCTCGAGTGCCAGCCGGGCGACCTGCTGCGCTGGGAGGCCGAGGACGCCGTCGGCACATCACCTGCCCCAGCGCAGGCGTGAGAACGCCTGGCAGCACCGGCCCGTGACACGGCGCGTGGACCGAATGGACCTGGATCGCCGATCTGCGAGCAGCGGTTCGGCCGCTTCCTGCACCACCAGCCCGGATTACTCGGCAAGGAGGAACACGGCGGAGGCAGGACACTCCGTGCGGTGACCGTCAGGTGACAAGTCTGTCGCTTTGCTAGGTGCTGGTACCGGCACCTAGCTATGGTGAGGGTATGGGAAAGCAGACGAACATCCGACTGGATGAGGACGTCAAAGCAGCCGCCGAGGTACGGGCCAAGCGCCGCGGTTTGAGCCTGCAGGGGTACGTGGCTGATTTGATCGAGCAGGATGTGAACGAGTCACGTGCCGCCTTCATGGCCGGTGCCACGGCGTTCCTGGCCTCGTACGCCGAGGAGTTCGAGGCGGAGTTTGGTGAGGATCGGTATCCCGGTCTCCCGGAGGGGCTGGCGCAGACCGCGCCGAAGGACGCCGCGTGAATCTGCGGATCGACCTCGCATGGATCTTGGCTGTGGCACAGCAGATCCCGGGGGACCCTCAGGTCGTCGACTACGGCGTGCCCGTAGCCGCGGAAGCACGTCACCGGGCAGAGGTCCTCGACCGCGAGGTCTATCCCGAGGCCCACCACAAGGCTGCCGCGCTGCTGTGCGAACTGGCCAGGAACCCCAGCCTGGAGGTGCGGAACCTGCTCTTCGCGGCGACGGTGACCGCGGCCTACCTGTCGGCGTGCGGCCTGCCTGTGAGCCCCGGCCTGGACACCGTTCTTCCCTTGGCCCGCGCTGCCCGGGACGGGCTGCCGGTGCGGGAGGTCGCCGCTCAGATCAAAGCCTGGACGAGCTGAGCCACCCGCCACGAACCCCGCCGGCCGCGCTCGCCCGTATTCGTTGTCGGTCGCGTCACCCATACCTGCACCTGTCCCGGTAGGGCGACGTATCGGGGTCCTGGCAGCGTGAACTGGTAGTCCCGGGTTCCGGGGTTCAGGATCCGGTGTGATAGCGGGCGAGCATGAGGGCGACGGCTTCGTCCACGATCGCGGCGTCGGCGGGGTCGGGCGGGACGAAGTCGGTCCGTACGAGTTGAGGCCACAGGAACTGGCCGCAGATCATGCCGAGGAACTGTTCGGCCACTGCGGATGCCGACTGTGGCTGTCCGTCGGCCGAACGGAAGTCGAGTGTGCCGGCCTGCGCTTCGGCCTCCAGATAGTCGCGGAGCCGGTCGAAGAAGGGTCCGCGGTCGGTGGCGAAGCCGGTGCCGACGATATCGGCGAGTTCCGGCATCTGAGGAAGTTCGGTGATGATGAGGCGGTACAGCGCCGCCGTGCCGGGCCGCCCAACCAGGCAGGCGTAGTCACGGCCGATGTGGTCCAGACCGTACCGGGGATCACCGGGCGGGGGCGGTTCTGCGTACTCCACATCCAGCTGCCACTGCTCGGAGGTGACGGCCGCGAACAGCGCAGCCTTGGAGGGGTACCGCTTGAAGAGGGTGCCGGTGGAGACGCCGGCCGCCCTGGCGATCTGGGCCAGGGAGGTCTTGTCGTATCCCCGGGCGAGGAAGAGGTCGCGGGCGGCCCGGATGATGCGCGCGCGGTTCTCCGCTTTGATCTGCGCGTGATACCCGGCCTGGCACACCTCGCCATCGGTTTCCGCTCGGTCCGCCACCGACATGCCCACGCCCCTCACCCGTCTCCCAGCCGCATCCTCGCCGTCAGAGGACGGTCTGGCCTCCGTCCAGGATAAGGTCCTGGCCCACAGCGAAGGCGGAGACGTCGGAGGCCAGGTACACGACGGCTTCCGCGACCTCCTCGGGCATACCCATGCGCCCCAGCGGGATGCCGGCGCTGATCCCGTCCAGGACCGCCGCCTGCACCGTGGGGTCCTCGATGCCGAGCTTGGAGTAGAGCGGGGTGTCCACCGGGCCGGGGCTGACCGCGTTGAACCGGATGCCGTGCGACCTGAGCAGGTCCGCGTTCCACGACCGCATCAGGGAGCTGACGGCCGCCTTCGTCGCAGCGTAGGCGTTCGACTGCCTGTAGCCGCCGTGTGCGCTGTTGGACGCGTTGAGGATGACCGAGGACGGGTTGGCCAGCACGGGCACCAGTGCCTGGGTGAGGAAGAAGACGCTCTTGACGTTGATGTCGAAGAGCCGGTCGTAGCTGTCCTCCGTGTGGTCCTCGAACGGCCGCCAGTCCGAGACGCCGGCGTTCAGGAATGCCACGTCCAGCTCCCCGAAGTGCCGGCGCACCCGCTCTGCCAGGCCGCGCTGCGCATCGAGATCGCGTGCATCGGCCTGCACCACCGGCACCTTGTCCCCGAGGATCTGGCGGGCCTTGTCGATGCTGGCCGGGGTTACGCCTGTGACCAGCACGTCGGCGCCCTCCGCGATAAAACGCTGCGCGGTCTCCAGGCCGATCCCGCTCGTGCCGCCGGTGATGAGGGCGCGCTTGCCCGTAAGACGATTCATGTTGATTGTTCCTTGCCGAGGCGTAAGGTAAGTCGATGGACTCACCATGTGAAGGTAGCTCCCGCACGACCCCTAAGGCAAGTCGATCCACTTACCTTCGCCGATCTGGACGGTTCGGCCACGCCGGAGAAGGTGTGGGCCAGCCATTGCACGGGACGCTGATGAGCGAGGGCTCAGCCCTTCGCGGGGAAGTTCGCGGCGCTCATCGGGTACTGGGGCGGTCGCGTCGCGGCAGCCGCTCGGCGACCAAGTCGTAGGAGTCCTCGACCACGTCGGTGATCAGCCGCTCAGTAATGCCGGCGCCCGGCCCCAGTGAGATCCAGTGGCGTTTGTCGAGGTAGCGGCCCGGTGTGATCGAGGCGTGGCCGCGTTCCAGCGCGCGGGCGTGTTCGGGTTCGCACTTGACCGTGATGATCTGTTCGTCCGGGTCGTCGGTGACGATGAGGAACACCTTGCCCGCGACCTTGTACACGTCGAGTGCCGGCGTGAAGGGGTAGCCGTGGCTGACGTCGGGGAGGGCCAGGGCCGCCTGGCGGGCGGTGTCCTGGAGTCGGTCACCGGGCGTGTTCACCGGGCGGCCCGTGCGCCGGTGCCGTAGGTGTGCGGGTCGACGGGCTGCTCGGCCTTGGGCAGGTGGGCGACGACCAGCCGGTAGGAGTCGGTGACGAGCTCCCTGACGAGCTCCTTGTCGACACCTTCTCCGCTCTCCAGGGTGATCCAGTGCCTCTTGTTCATGTGGTAGCCGGGTGTGATCTGGCTGTACTGCTCCCGCAGGGCGTGGGCCTCGCCGGGGTCCGCCTTGAGAATCACGACGGGCCGCCCCGGGACTTCGGTCATCAGCATGAACACCTTGCCGCGCACCTTGAAGACCTCCCAGTCGGGGCCGAAGGGGTGCTCCAGCTGGGCTCCGGGGAGTTCCTCCGCGCAGTCGGCGGCGCTCTTGTGCAGGGCCGATCCGTTCATGGGTGGTGGACCTTCTCAGGTAGTGACGGGCTGAGGCGTCGAAGGAGGCGGAGGGTGCGCCGCGCGGGCGCGGTGGCACGTCCCATCCTCACGTCCCATCCTTCCGTCGAAGCCGACCAGAAGGGCGGTAGGCTGCGGACACGTGATGGTCGACAAGCGACACTCCGGGCCGAGCAGGCAGGCCGGACCAGCTGCGGTTCCGCTGTACGGTTTCCAGCCCCCGGTCGGTACTCCGTACGGCCTTGAGGTGAGTACCGTCGAGGATTTCTTCGTCCAGCACGACGACTGGCCGTGGAACCCGCCTCGTCCGGGCCGTGCGACCTTCCACTACCTCATCGCGGTCACCGAGGGTGAGCTGCGGCACGACGTCGACCACGTCACGCGGACCGTCGCCCCCGGCCAGTGGCTGTGGGTGCGTCCCGGGCACGCGCAGCGCTGGCATCCGCCCGGCGCGGCCCGCGGCCCGTTCATCCTGTTCGAACCGGACGTGCTGCGGCCCGACCTCGCCCGTCTCCTGGCCCCGCTCACCGCGCACGAGGCCCCGGCCGTGCTCAGCCCGCACCCCGACGACGCCGCATGGCTCCAGCAGACGGCACTCCAGCTCCTGGACGAACACCGCGCACTGGGACGCCGGCCCCTCGACATCCACCACGCCCTGCGGCGCAGCCTGCTCGAATCGCTGCTGCTGCGCCTGACCAACTCTCCGGGCATCGCCCCCATCGGCACGGCCAGGGCCGGCACGGGCCGCGCCGACAGGTACGGACGCTTCCTGGACGCTTTGGAGCTCCACTTTCGCGAACTGCACCAAGCCGCGGACTACGCCGAGTTGCTCGACTGCTCGGTCCGCACCCTCAGCCGCGCCGCCCGGGACGCCACCGGCAAGGGAGTACGTGAACTCATCGACGAGCGGCGCCTCCTGGAAGCCCGACGCCTGCTGGGAGCCGCCAAGTGGGATGCCCGGGCTGTGGCCGACCACCTCGGCTTCACCGATCCCGCGAACTTCGGCCGCTTCTTCCGCGACCGCACCGGTCTGACCCCGGCCGCCTTCGCAGCCGAGAAGTGAGGACCGACGCATGACGGAAGCCATTCCCCGTCAGTTCCTCTTACGGATGCTCTGACAGCCCTTGGGCGTGAGGAACCCCGCCCCCGCACCCCGGACACGATCCATGCCGCCCAACGCGGAACGAACGCGGGCGACCTGGACATCCAAGACCGTTCGGGATGCCCGCAAAGAGCAGGATTGAGTCCACGACTCACTCCTGCTCATCGACTAGGAACAGCTAACGGGAAGCAGCGACGCTTCGTGTATCCGGGGCGGTCACTTGTAGATCTTGCCGGGCTCGGCCTTGCTCGGAGCGAGCAGCTGGGAGACGGTCACGAAGGTGTAGCCCTGCTTCCTGAGTGCCTTCAGGATGGAGGGCATGGCAGGCACGGTGCCCTTGTGCAGGGGGTGGAGCAGAATGATCCCGTCGCGGTCGGCGCCCTCGAGCACGCGCTTGGTGATCAGCGCGGTGTCGTCCGTCTCGTAGTCCTTCGCGGTCACCGTCCACAGCACCTGCGCCATCCCCAGTTCTTTCGAGACCTTGGAGACGCGGTCGTCGGTGCGGCCCTGCGGCGGGCGCATCAGCGTCACCTTGCCGCCGGTGATTCCGGAGATGGCCCGTTCCGTGCGGGTCAGCTCGTCGCGGATCTGCGCATCGGAGACGTCCGTCAGCACCGCGTGGGTCCAGGTGTGGTCCCCGATCTCGTGGCCGTCCTTGGCGATCCGTCGCACCACATCCGGGAACTTGTGGATGCGCCGGCCCTCAAGGAAGAACGTCGACGGCGCCTTGTACTCCTTCAGGAGATCCATCAACCGGTCGGTGGGTTCACCCGGGTTGCCGTCGAAGGTGAGCGCGATGCACTTGACCTTCCGGCAGTCCACCTGTCCCGACGGTACGCCTCGTCCTGACGCGGCCCGGTCGCGCTCCTCGCTCGGAGAGACCGTCTTCATCTTGTTCGCCTGGATGACCATGACCACGGTCACCGTTACGGCTGCCACCACGGCCAGGGTCAGGAGTATGAGCAGGCGAGGCCGCCTCTTCAGGATGTTCACTCGCAAAGAGAGTAGTTCAGCGCCGGAAGGGTTGCCCTGCGGCCCTCGATTGTGAGGCAGGACACTCGCGTGCAGCGCGTTTCAACTGACCTGCCATGCCGTGACCTTTCGACACACTGAGCCTCACGACTCGCAATTGTTGGAATCTGTTCGCTTCCGTCGCATGACACTAAGCGAGTGCCATGCCCTCGTCAATGGCCGCCTCGATACATACATCCGATGACAGATACCCTGGAGGTTAGGAAACTTTCTCAACTCCGGCGGATTTCAAGGACTTACGTCCTACCTATGGACAGCACCCCCTCCGTACCTACTAATACATCCCATGTTCCTGAGTGGTGTGGCGCCATGGATTTCACCGCGGTGGCGCCTCCTTGCACCCACTCCCGCTCACGCTCCAACACCGTCCGTTCTGTTCTGTTCTGTGAACACTCAGGAGAGAGCCTTGTCCGAACCGATCAGTCGCCGCACAGTGCTGACCGGCATGGCCGCCATGACGGTTGCCGCAGCCATTTCGCCGACGCTTGCGACACCTGCGCACGCTGCCTCCTCCCCTCAGCCGCTGCCCCTCTTCCCCTTACGGATCCCCAAGGTGGACCTGGGCATCGAGCAGCAGTCCGACGAGAAGATCCAGTGGATGCAGGACGCCAAGCTCGGCATGTTCATCCACTGGGGCGTCTACTCCGGCCCGGCCAAGGGCGAGTGGTACATGGAGAACTCCGCCGTCACCCCGGAGAACTACCGGAAGTACGTCACCGAAGCCACAGGCGAGCAGTTCACCGCCACTGCGTACAACCCCGCCGACTGGGCGCAGCTGGCCAAGGACATGGGCGCCAAGTACACGGTGCTTACGGCCCGCCACCACGAGGGCTTCGCGCTGTGGCCGTCCACGCATCCGAACGCCTGGCATGCCGGACAGGCGCCCCTGCAGCGCGACTTCGTCGGCCAGTACGTCACCGCCGTGCGCGCCGCCGGGTTGAGAGTGGGTCTGTACTACTCGCCGTTGAGCTGGCGCTACCCCGGCTATTACGACGTCCGCGGCACCAACTGCCTCCCGAACAAGTGGGGTTACGTCACCGATCCTGCGCACAAGGAGAACGCGCGGATCATGAAGAACGAGGTGTATCAGCAGGTCAAGGAGCTGGTCACCCAGTACGGCAAGATCGACGACCTGTGGTGGGACGGCGGCTGGCTCGGCCAGCAGGGCAGCGACGCGGACGCCGCGTTCTTCTGGGAGCCCGGTAAGTTCCGCGACCCCCAAAACGAGTGGCCGGTGGACTCCGCCTACAGCGAGACCGATGCCGCCACCGGCAAGCCATTGGGGCTGACCGGCCTGGTGCGCAAGCACCAGCCCGACATCGTCGCCACTCTGCGCTCCGGCTGGATCGGCGATTTCGCCAGCGAGGAAGGCGGTTCCGTGCCGAGCGGAGCGATCCGCACCGGCAAACTGGCGGAGAAGTGCTTCACCATAGGCGGCGCTTGGGGCTACAAGGCCGGCTCGCCCGTGATGAGCTTCGGCGCCATCATGAACATCCTGGTCAACGCCTGGGTGCGGAACATGACCTGTCTGCTCAACGTCGGCCCCGACCGTACGGGCGCGGTGCCGGCCGACCAGGCAGCCGGCGTGCGCCGGGTCGGCTCCTTCCTGTCCACCTGCGGCCAGGCCGTCTACGGCACGCGCGGCGGACCGTGGGAACCGGTGGACGGTCAGTACGGCTATACGTACAAGGACAAGACCTTCTACATCCATCTGCTGCCCGGCTACAGCGGCACCTCCTTCACCACCCAGTCCATCGGAGACGCACAGGTCACCCGCCTCTTCGACGTCGCCACGGGTGCCGATCTGGCGTACAACGTCGGTTCGGACGGCAGGGTCACGATCACCGGCGTCAACCGCACCCGCATCCCCGAGGACAGCGTCGTCGGCGTCACGCTGGACCGCTCCGTGCAGCCGGCCGACATCGCCGTCGGCAAGACCGCCACGGCCAGCAGCGAGGAGGCCTCCAAGGGCAACACCGCGGCCAAGGCCGTCGACAGCTCCACCACCACCCGCTGGTGCGCGAACAACGGCAACACGGGCCAGTGGCTGAAGGTGGACCTGGGCTCGGAGAAGTCGCTGACCGGCACTCGTATCGCCTGGGAGTCCGCGGCAACGAACTACCGGTACCGGGTCGAGGGTTCCACCGACAACGCCAACTGGACCACTCTGGCCGACTTGACCGCCACCACCGGCACGAGTCAGGTGCAGTTGTCCGTCTTCCGCGCGCAGGCACGATATGTGCGGGTCACCGTCACCGGCCTCCCCAGCGGCGCCTGGGCCTCGATCCGCAACCTGGAGGTCTACGACCGTCCGCTCAGCGCGGATGGAGCCACCTCAAGCGGGTGAACCGCCGGAGCGGCGAGCTACTGGGGGTCGTCGACGGCTCGAACGCCGACGAGCAACACAGTCCGGCTACGGGACATCCGATTTCTGAAGGTCGACCCGACGGTTGAGAACGCCGGCCCCTGCCACCTGCCCGGACGTCGCCCTGTCGAACAGACCGGGCGGCGGACCGGGCTCGGCACACACAAGCGCGCGAGCGCGCCGCCCGCGAGTGCGCCGCTGTCACCGCCGAACACAGCGCGCGTTTGACGTCGACCAACTCACTCGGCAGCCGTGAGCCTCTCCTCCGTCATGCCGTCCTCCCTCATACCCAAACGCACCTGTTCCTCCTCGACGATCCGGCGTGCCAGCTCGGTGTCCGACACGTCGACCGCATCCGGCGAGGCTTCGGCCACGGCGCTGCGGCGCGCATAGGCATCGAACAAGCGCGTCTTGGTCTCCAGCATCTTCACCATGCGTTCGTCCACGCCCCCGATGGCGAGAAGACGGTGCACGCGGACCGGCCTGACCTGGCCCATTCGGTGCGCCCGGGCCACCGCCTGGTGTTCGAGGGTCGGCTTGATCTGAGGTTCGCAGATGACCACGACGGAGGCGGCCTGCAGGTTGAGGCCGACCCCCGCTGCCTGGATCTGCGCCAGAAGCACCGCGGGACCGGAGGCACCGGCGAAGTCGTCGACGATCTGCTGCCGCCGTCCGGCGGGGACGCTTCCGGTGAGCGGACCGAACACCGGGGCGCCGTCGGTGATTTCGGCCGCGAGGGACTCCTTCACCACGGCCAGTACGTCCTTGAAATAGGAGAAGACGACCGTCTTCTGCCCGTTCTCACCGGCCTCCTGAACGATCTCCCGGAGCCGGTCAAGCTTGGCCGACTTTTCGGGACCCATGTACGCGGCCCTGCGCATCGCCATGAAGTTGCCTGCGCGTACGGCGTCACGGTAGGCCTCCTCGTCCGATGTGCTCAGCTCCTCCCACTCGTCGGTCTGCTGCAGACTGGGGAGTTCCGTCAGTACGTCCTCCTGGTTGCGTCGCAGGTAGACCGGCGCCACGGCCTTGCGGAAGGCGACTGATCCGGCCAACGCGTCCCGTTCGCCCAGGGAGGCCGCGACGCCCTCGTCGAGCATCCGGACCAAGTCGCGGAACTCCACGACCCTGTTCTCCATCGGCGTTCCGGTCATGAAAAGGGCGCGCCCGCAACGCTCCGCCCACAGGGCAACCGCCTGGGAGCGTTTGGCGTTCGGGTTCTTCACGAAGTGCGCTTCGTCGACCACGAGCAGTCCGACCTCCCCGCCGCCCGGCGAGGGAAAACCGCGCAGCGCGTCGAATGTGGTCACCGCGACCCCGCCCCGTCCCTTCCAGTCGGCGAACGCATGGTGCCGATCGGGTCCGTGGAGCACCGTGACCCGCAGGGCGCTGCGCGCCTCGATCTCCCGTGTCCAGTTCACGAGCACGCTCGCCGGGCAGACGACCAGGAAGTGGCTCTGTCCCTCGGCAGCCAGATGGGCCAGCACGGCGATCGCCTGGATGGTCTTCCCCAGACCCATCTCGTCGCCGAGTATCACCTTGCGCTGGGCAAGCGCGAACCGTGCGCCGAACGCCTGGTAGCCGCGCAGCGACACCCGCCGGTGGGCGTCGTCGAGGCGCTGGGTCCGTACCCGCTCGGCAATCTCGTCCGGCAGGAAGCCCTCGGCGGCGGCCGCGTCGGACAGGTGCCCGGAGATCTCGGCGAGCAGGCTGTAGTACTCGGCCGAACGGAGTTCGAAGTCCACCCAGGCCGCGACATCGGACTCGGGCGCTCGGAGCAGGTCCACCGAGGCCTGGGCGAACAACCCGGGCAGGCCCGCCCGCTCCGCCTCGTCCATCAGCGACCGGATCTCGGCGACCGCCGCCAGCGCGCGAGTCTTCTTCTCCTGGGCCGCCAGCAGCATCCGGAATCGTCCCGCGGCGGGCCTCGCGTCAGTGAGCAGCAGACCGAGCCGTTCCACCAGGACAGTGGCCTTGTCGACCGCACGACGAGCGTCCGGGCCGGCCTCCACAAGTACGTGCAGGGCCATGACGAGGGCGGTGGTGCTCGGCTCCGGATGGTCCACGTCGATGTGGACGGCCACGCTCTCGTGCACCGCCTCGGAGAGCCGACGGGCGGCGGCGAGCATCTGGTCGACGGTGCGCTGCCCCACGCCGGGAATCTGCCGCAACCGGTAGGGGCCCGCGTCGAGAACACTGCCAACGGTGCGCAGGCTGCTCTTCTCGACGCTTCCCAGCCGCAGCCGTCCTTCGGTGACATCCTGCAGCCGGGTGACAGGAATGGCGTCGAGTTCACGCTTCACCGCTGCATCGTGAATCGGCTTCAGTGCCGCTCGTATCGCCTCGACCGCCCTGCCGTGATCGTCGACCACTGCTCGCGCCGCCTCGTACAGTCGCGCTCCCCCTGCGACCGTGTCCCGCTCGCCACGCCCCACGCTTCCCGCCCCTCCTCGGCCTCCTCGCATCCTCCCACCGCCCGTACGGGGCCCCGACGGCGCTCGGCAGATCACGGCCGCGAGAGCGACCTCGTTGATGTAGTCGGCGACGGTGACGTGAAGTCCGCTGTTGGGGCCGGGATTGAGGCGTTCCAGGTATCGGGACCGGCCCGACCACTGAAGGGTGGACGGGATCTGGCCCGGCTGAGCGAGGTGTTCCAGTCGGCCGCGTCCATCGCCGACTCATTCATGTCGCCCTCTCACTCATGTCGCCGCCCTGAGAGGCGAGTTCACCGCGGGCGCCGGCCAAGGCCTCGCGAATCCCCGCTCCCGCCATGACCGGTGAGGCTCTTGCGGCACTACTGCTTTCAGCCGTACGGCGACGTCGCTGGAGAAGCCATGTGCCCGGTTCCCTCGCGCCGTAAGATCGGTGATCTCAGGGGAGGTGGTCATGGGGAGGCAACGCCTTGGCGCGCCGACGCTGGAGCAGGTGGCTGCCCACGCCGGAGTGGGACGAGGCACGGTCTCCCGCGTCATCAACAACGCGACCGGCGTGAAGAAGTCGACGCGCCAGGCCGTGCAGCGCGCCATCGAGGAACTGGGCTACGTGCCCAATCTCGCCGCGCGCTCCCTGGCCGGCCGACGGGCCGACGCCGTCGCCCTCGTGTTGACGGAACCGGACTGGAGGCAGTTCGCGGAGCCCTTCTTCTCCGAGATCGTCCGCTCGCTCGCTGACGCGCTGGCAGACACCGGGATGCAACTGCTGCTGACCCTGGTCCGTTCGGACGCCGAACGGCAGCGCTTCCTGGAGTACGCGCGCGGCGGCCGCGTCGACGGAGCGTTGCTGGTGTCCGTGCACGCCGGCGATCATCTGCCGGACATGCTCGCCGAGGCCGGGTTGCCGACCGTCATGCTGGGGCGGCGCTCGAACGACGAGTTCGTCAGCTACGTCGACGCGGACAATGTCGGCGGCGCCCGCAGTGCCGTGTCCCACCTGCTCAAACGGGGCCGTAGGGCGATCGCCACCATCACCGGACCGCTCGACATGTACGTCGCCCAGTGCCGGTTGCGCGGCTATCACGAGGCGTTGGCCATGGCGGGCCTGGAGGGCGAGCGGTCCTGGGTCGCCGAGAGCGACTTCACCGAGGAGAGCGGACGCCGTGCCATGGCCGAACTCCTCGAACGGCACCCGGAGATCGATGGCGTCGTCGCGGCGTCGGACACCACGGCGGCGGGTGCTTTGCAGGCGTTGCGCGCGGCGGGACGGCGCGTGCCCGAGGACGTCGCCGTGATCGGCTTCGACGACTTTCCGCTGGCTGAGCAGACCAAGCCGCCTCTGACCACGGTTCGTCAGCCGCTGGAGGAGATCGGGCGGGCGATGGTCCGGCTGCTCCTGGAGGAGATGGACGAGCCGGCCGTGGCCTGGCGGCACGTCATCCTCCGTACGGAGCTGGTGGTGCGCGAGTCGTCCTGACCGCCTTCGGCGGGAACAGGAGTTTCGGGAGCGCTCCCAAAAACAAGCACGAACGACCCGCGCGTTCGGCCATCCCCACCTCCTGTCCCCCAGTCCTGAACTGGGCCTTCGAAAATGCTTCGGTTGAATCTCGCCCGCAGTCTTGTCAGGAACATGCACTCTTCCTAGAGTCCCTGCCGAACCGAAGGCATGGGAGCGCTCCCGCCGATCCGCCTACGGGAGCGCTCCCACTCCTACTCCCCCACCCCTTCGGAGAGGATCCGCATGCGACCGTCACCGCACCATGCCCGCAGCGCACGTGGCCTGATCGGCGCGCTGCTCACCGCGCTCGTCTCGCTGGCCGCGTTGCTGACCACCGCGCCGGCGGCACAGGCCGACACCACCATCTGTGAGACCTTCGGATCGGCCACGGTCCAGGGACGCTACGTCGTCCAGAACAACCGCTGGAACACCAGCCAGACTCAGTGCGTCACGACCTCCGACTCGGGCTTCAGGGTCACCCAGGCCGACGGCTCGGTCCCGACGAACGGCGCCCCGAAGTCGTACCCGTCCATCTTCAACGGCTGCCACTACACCAACTGCTCCCCCGGAACCACTCTGCCCGCCCAGCTCAGCACCATCTCCGGCGCGCCCACCAGCATTTCCTACAACTACGTCAGCAACGCGGTGTACGACGCGGCGTACGACATCTGGCTCGACCCCACACCCCGCACCGACGGCGTCAACCGGACCGAGATCATGATCTGGTTCAACAAGGTCGGATCCGTCCAGCCCGTGGGCTCCCAGGTCGGCACCGCAACCGTGGCCGGACGCCAGTGGCAGGTGTGGTCCGGAAACAACGGCACCAACGACGTGCTGTCCTTCGTCGCGCCGTCGGCGATCAGCAGCTGGAACTTCGACGTCATGGACTTCGCCCGGCAAGCCGTTTCCCGCGGGCTGGCGCAGAACAGTTGGTACCTGACCAGCATTCAGGCTGGCTTCGAGCCCTGGCAGAACGGCGCAGGCCTCGCCGTGACCTCGTTCTCCTCCACGATCAACACCGGTGGCGGTCCGGGCGGCTCCACGGCCTGCAAGGTGGCCTACGGGACGAACGTCTGGCAGGGCGGCTTCACGGCCGACGTCACCGTCACCAACACCGGCTCCTCCGCTGTCGACGCCTGGAAACTCGGATTCGCCCTGCCTGCCGGGCAGCAGATCACCAGCGCCTGGGGGGCCGGCGTTTCTCCGTCGTCGGGAGCGATCACGGCAAGCAACCTGGCCTACAACGCGCAGATCGCACCCGGCGGTCAGGTGTCCTTCGGCTTCCAGGGCACTTACGGCGGCACCTTCGCCAAGCCCGCCGGTTTCAGCCTCAACGGCACCTCCTGCGGCGCCGCCTGACCCTCGGCTCCCGCGCTCCGGGGCCCGCCCGGCTTCCTCACGCCAACCGGGCGGGCCCCGGCTCCAACCAGCGGGGCCCCATCCCAACGGGCATGGCCCTTCCCGAAGCTGTCAAGCTCGTCGGTATCGCAGGTCCACGGCCTCTGCGGGGTCGCCGTCGTGAATCCGGGCCCACCGGACCGGCTCAATACCGGGGCAGTCGAACAACCGCACTCCGGAGCCGAGCATGACCGGCGCCAGATGTACGCGGAACTCGTCGATCAGGTCGCGCTCCACGCACTGCCGGGCGATGTCCTGGCTGTGGAGTTCCAGGTCCTTGCCCTCTGCCGCGGCCAACCCGATCTCGACCGCCTCGGCCACATCGCAGTTGAGGAACGTGACACCGGGATCCGGAATCGCGTCCTCAGGGTGATGTGTCAGTACGAACACCGGACCACTCCACGCTCCGCCGTACGGCTGCTTGCTCGCCCGGCCGGGATACCGCTCAGCGAGCGCGTCGTACCCACTACGACCCCCGAGCACGGCCCCCAGACCGGCGATCGACTCCTGGACGACGCCCGGACCGGCCTTCACCCCGGCCATCCAGTCCATCGAGTGGCCCGGACCAGCCGCGAACCCGTCCAGCGACATCATCAGATGCCAGCGCACCTTGCCCTTGCCCATGAGGCCCTCCGTACGTCTCGGTGTACCGGTGTTGACCATCCGGCGCGTCGAAACTCATCGGTGAAGGACCGAACCAGGTGAGATCACGCCTTGCGCACCGTCGAGCTTCGGCGTGTCAGCCGGGATACGGCCGTACAGGCTGAGGACCAGCTCGCTGGCCGTACCCCGGGCGGAGGCGACCGCCATGCCCGCTCGGTCGGCAGCGGCAGCGCCCGGTGAGTCCGGCGTCGTGCCCTTGCAAGCGATCAGCTCCGGTGCGCGATGACCAGCCAGGCGCGGGAGTCGAACCACACGCCGTCGCCGGTGTCGTGCGCATCGAGAGTCGCGTAAAGGCGATCGCGTGCGCGCTCGGCGGACGCGGCATCCATATCGGTGATCATTTCCTTGGCCATCCACAGCTGCAGTACGGCAGCACACGCACGCTCGGCGTCCGGACCGTAGTAGACGGGCTCGCGTACGTCGACGACGTCCACTTTCGTGAAGCCGGCCGCGGTCAGTGCGCCGGACACGACGTCCGGGTCGGCCAGTGCGAAGGGGCCGTCGCTCTCTCCGGCCGGCGTCGATGACACGCGCTCCGGGGAGAGCGCCGCCCGGATCGCGGTATGCCACTCCTGCCGCTCGCCGGACTGCCAGACCAGGTGTACGAAGCGCGCGCCCGGGTGCAGGGCCCGCCCGATGTTGGCGAACGCAGCGATCCGGTCGGAGAAGAACATCGTGCCGAACCGGCTGGTGGCCAGAGTGAAATGCTCCGGAGGGAAGGCGTAGGTCTGGGCGTCGCCTTGCACGAAACTGACATTGCGGAGCCCCTCGGTCTCGGTCTGTTGGCGGGCCCGCGTCAGCATCGGGCTCGAGATGTCGATACCGAGGGCGCTCCCCGGCGACGCGGCTCGGCCCGCGTCCCGGGTGGTCTGGCCGGTGCCGCAGCCTATGTCGAGGACGCGATCGTGGGGTCGGACGTCGAGGGCGCTCCACAGTCTGCGGTGATAGTGGACGAGCTCCGAGTCGTAGTCGAACATTGAATCGCCTTCCTGTGCCGCTGGGCCGTCGCGGAGTACGCCCCGCACGGTGTCGCCGTCGCCGTGCACCTGGGTCAAGCTCCGGAAGCCATCACGCTGCGCCGGCGTTCGCGTACGGCTCGGGGGCGCAGCCGAGCGGCAGAGCGACGGCGATGTCGTACGCAGCCATCTCGCCGTGGCGCGATCAGTGAGGGCGGCAACGGCTTCGACGAGCTGGTGCGGGTGGTCGAGACTGGCCGGGAAGCGACCTTTGAAGCGGGCGGCGTGGCGGATGTGCTTGACGTTACCCGGGAATCCGGCGGCCCACACCGGTACGCCGGGCCGCTGAGCCGGGCGCGGCAGGAACGCGATGTCGTCGAGGGTGTAGTGCTCGCCGCGATGGCGCACCGTCTCGCCCAGCGATGAGGCGGGCAGGACCTGCGGGGGCGAGGGGCAGAGGGGGTGCGGTCGGCGGTCGGGCTTGTGCGAGCGGGAAGGTCACCGTCCACAGCGCTGGGCCCGCCAGGGGCTGTGGTCAGGCGGGGGTGAGGCTGGGGAGCAGGGTCAGGTGACGGCGGCCGGCGGCCGGGCGGGTGGCGGTGGGGAGGTCGTTGGCCGCACCCGCCGGGCCCGCCATGGCAGGGGCTGCCGCGGCCAGGGCGGAGGTTCGGGCGGGCGCGGCGGTGCGGGGGGTTGCCGTGCGGATGACGTCTTCGAGGGCCTGCGTGAGGCGGGCGAGGTCGTGGGGGGTGTGGTCGGCATCGACCGAGGCACGCACCGCGGTGGTGACGCCCCGCTGGGGCAGATACAGCGGCATCTGCTGGGCGACCGTCTTCCACACCGCAACCCCCCGGGCGGCCAGCTCACGGCGGATCAGCGCGGCGGGCAGCCGCGGATGGTGGAAGGTGACGATCCCGCACTGCACCCTGCCCGGCGCGATCAGTTCCACGCCCGGCACCTGCCCGACAGCCGCCCGCAGCAGCGGCCACAGCCCAGCGCCATCGACCGCACCGATGCCGGCCTGGTCGGTGAGCGCGGCGTTCAGCCCCACCACCGCGGCCAGCTGCGGCTCCGGCCCCAGCACACCCGCCGACCCCACGCCACCGCTCACCCCAGTCGAGGCAGCCCAACCACCCATGGCAGACGCGGGCGCGGGAGTGGCGAGCAGGGCGCGGGCCCGGGGGCTCAGAGCGGCAAAGCCCACTCCCAGCGGGCCCCGAAGGAACCGCCAGCCGTCCCCCGTCAGCACGTCACACCCCATAGCGCGGCCGTCCACCGGCAGCTGACCCACCGACTGCGCCCCGTCCACCGCGTACAGGCACCGATGCCCCGCCAGCAGCCGCCCGACCGCCTCGACCGGCTGCACGATCCCGCAACCCATCGGGACATGCGTCACCGACACCAACGCCACGTCCTCGTCAAGACGCGCCGCCATCCACTCCAGATCCAGGTCACCATCCGCACGCAACGGCACCGTCTCCAGCCGCGCCCGGCTACGCGCACACGCCGCCGTCAACACACTCAGCCGGCCCACACTCTCAAACGGGGTCGTCCACACCCGATCCCCCCGCCCCAACCCCAACCGGCCCACCAGCACGGCGAACGCCGCATCGGCATCCGCCACCAGCACCAGCCCGTCGGCCGGCATCCCCACCAACCCACCCAACCGGCCATACACCTCGGCGCCCGCAGCCTCCTCGAACTCCTCCGCCACCTCGTGCGGCCCCTCGTACTCCTCGCGCCGCATCACCTCAGCAACCAACGCCCGCACCCCCGCCGGCATCCGGCCCCGCTCCGCCACGTTCAAGAACACCCCAGCAGCCGACGTCGCCGCACCCGCTGCCGCAGTCTCTGTTGCCGTCCCGGAGCCACGCCCGGCCACCGTCCCCCGCCCCAATACCGTCACCACGCCCATCTCCAAGACCTCCCACCACACCCAGAACCTGTGCCAGCCATTGCCAACCTGATGGCAATAGATTGCCTACCAAGGCAGGGAGTTGGCAACGCGCACTCCACTCGCACTCAAGCAACCAGCCCACACCAATCTTGACAAATAACTCAAAACACCCTCAGCTGCCAAACGACACCACCAAACCCGAGCCATACCCCAGGCGCACTCCAGCGCCCCCACACCAACCCCCAACCCATCAGCCCGCACCCAGGCAAAGTTTTGCCAGACCGCGCGCCAGTCACCACACCTCCGGACCCGAAGGAGCGACGAACAGCGCGGCCCGGCACTCCGGTCCGACCTCGCGATCTCGGTGGGAGGAGTGGTCGGTTGACGGGGAGCCCGGCGCTGCACGCATATCGCGTTGTGGGCCCTGGGGCGCCGCCATAGGGTCACCGGCATGTCAATACGTCTTCGTATGCGTCAAGCGCTGCCGGAAGCGATGCGTGCCCGTGACAAAGCCGCGGTGAGCGCTCTGCGCACAACGCTCGCCGCGCTGGACAACGCCGAGGCGGTGCCCCTGGACGAAACCGAGCCGCACAACCTGGCCCTTGAGCAGTCACCGGTCGGTGTCGGCGCCACCGAAGCAGCGCGCCGTGAGCTGAGCGAGCGCAGGGTGGTGGACATCGTGCGCGCCGAGGCCGCCGAACGGCTGGAGGCCGCAGCACAGTTGACCGCGCCCGCGCACGCTCATCGAGCCGCGCAGCTCCGCGCCGAAGCCGCCGTACTGCATCGCCTCCTCGACAGCCCCGCCACCCCGTAGGACACAACGCCGCACCCGCACCGAAGCAACACAGGAGCGCAAGCGCGGCCTCGGCCCACTGATCACCGCACCGGCCCGCAGAAGCGTCATCGCCTCACAGCGGAGCCGGTGCTGTCGTGTGCGGAGGAGGCCGGCCCTGCCCGCGCTCGGGCACGTGGGGTGAGTCAGCTTTGCGGACTCTCGCGCTGAGCGCCTCGGCGGCTGCCTTGGGCCGTAGACCCCGGCGCTGGCAGATCTTCCCGCCCGTCCGACGAAACCCCAGGTCAAGTGGATATCTGGTCATGTGTCAGGTGGCGCAACACTCCGGCAACACCTCTTTCCCTACCGGATAGGTATGGTCCGAAACATGTCAGCCACCGACCGCATCCGCGACCACGCCGGCCAGGGCGCGACCACCGTCGCAGCCCACCGTGCGCGGCGGAGGCTGCGTGCGGACCGGGCACGCCAGCTCGCCGACCTGCTCCGCCACCAACTCCTGGCCGGGGGGTTCCCGGACGGCGCGCTTCCTCACGAGACGATCCTCGCCACGGACTACAGCGCGTCCCGCAACACCGTTCGCCAGGCCCTCGACCTCCTGCGTGCCGAGGGCCTGGTCGAACGCCTGCCCGGCGTCGGCACGGTCGTCGTGGCCGAGAAGTACCCGCACGGACTCGACCGCCTGATGGGCCTCGCGGAAACCCTGCGCGAACACGGCCATGTCAGCAACGAGGTGCGCACCGTGGGCGCCGTCCCCGCCCCGTCCCCGGTGGCCGACCGCCTGCACCTCCCACCCGGTACCGACGTCCTCTACATCGAACGTCTGCGCCGGCTGAACGGCCTGCCCCTGTCCCTCGACCTGACGTACATCCCCCTCGACATCGGCACCGCCCTGCTCGGGGAGGACCTGGAGAACACCGACATCTTCCGGCTCCTGGAGTCCCTCACGGGCCAGCCTCTCGGCCACGCCGAGATCAGCCTGGAGGCAGTGAACGCGGACGCCCACTCCGCCGCCGTACTGCAGGCACCGCACGGCGCGGCCGTCCTGATGCTGGAACGACTCACCTACCTCGCCGACGGCCGGCCCGTCGACCTGGAGTTCATCCGCTTCCGCGGCGACCGCATCGCGATGAGCGGTCTGCTGCACCGGTCCCTGTAAACACCCCGCTCGCGCACATTCCTGGAGACAGCTATGCCCTTGGCACCCCAGCGGGCCGACGTGCCCGTGACCATCGACGAGTCCAAGTGCATCGACGGCTGCACGCTCTGCGTGGACATGTGCCCGCTGGACTCCCTCGCCATCGACAACAGCAGCGGCAAGGCGTACATGCACGTCGACGAGTGCTGGTACTGCGGCCCGTGCGCGGCCCGCTGTCCCACCGGAGCCGTGACAGTCAACATGCCCTATCTGCTCCGGTGAGAGGTACCGAACTCCCGTGAAACACACCGCACTTGCCGTACCGGCTGCCCTTCTCCTGCTGTCGCTGACCGCCTGTGGCGGCAGCGCCGAGGCGGGTGACGGCAAGAACGTCACCATCACCGTCGGCTACCAGTCCAAGACCATCAACACGGTCACCGCGGGCACCCTTCTGCGCTCCCTCGGCTACTTCGAGAAGGACCTCAACGCCCTGCACGACGGCCACACGTACAAAGTCGACTGGCAGGACTACGCCACCGGCGCCCCCATCACCGCCCAGATGACCGCCGGGAAGATCGACATCGGCTCGATGGGCGACTTCCCGCTGCTCATCAACGCGACCAGGGGCAAGCAGCTGAACCGCCCCACCCACCTGGTCTCCGTCACCGGCTACAACCTCCGTGGCGGCCTCAACACCATCGTCACCGCGCCCGGCTCCACGCTCACCTCCCTGAAGGACCTGAAGGGCAAGAAGGTGTCGACGAGCGTCGGCTCCGCCGCCGACGGCACACTCGTACGGGCCCTGCAGCACGCCGGCATCGACCCGAACGACGGCATCGAGAAGCTCAACCAGCAGCCCGCCGTCGGCGCGTCGGCACTGGCCGCGGGCAGCACGGACGCGCTCTCGCAGTTCGTCGCCTGGCCAGGTCTGCTCGCCTACCAGGGCAAGGCGAAGGCTCTGTACGACGGCGCCGAACTGAACCTGCCCACCTTTCACGGTGTCACCGCCCTCGAGGACTTCGCGAAGAAGAGGCCCGCCGTGCTGGAGACCTTCCTGAAGGCCCAGGCACAGGCCACCGACTATCTCAACACCCGTCCCGTGAGCGCCGCCGAGAAGGTCGCGAAGGCCACCGGCCTGCCCGCCGAGGTCGTGTACCTCTACAACGGCGCCCACGGCATCTCCACCTTCGACCCGGCCGTCAAGCCGCAGCTCGTCTCCGCGCTCAAGCAGGACGTGTCGGTCCTGAAGGAGGCGAAGCTGACCGGCGATGTGGACGTGGACTCCTTCGTCGACGACCAGTACGTGAAGAAGGCCCTCGGGGCGTCGTACGCGAAGCAGCTCGCCGCCACTCCCCCGACGGCCGCGGGCGAGGTATGGCCGAAGGGCGCCGCGAAGACCAAGGCATTCAAGTCCCCGGCTGAGCTCCTGAGTTATGTGGCCGCCCACCGCGACGGCATCCGCGCCGCCTACGTACCCGACGCCACCACCGGCACTCTGTGGTTCGCCGACAAGGCGGTGTGGGTGGCCGACGGCGAAACGCTCCTGCCGTTCGTCGCCCCGGCGACTGCGCAGGCGTACGTCTCCGCGCACGGCGGCGCCCGCGTCATCACCTATGCCAAAGCCCTGGAGCGTGCCGCATGAGCCGGCCCGCACCGCGAGCGAGCCGCTATCGACGGCCACTCCCGCCGATCGGCCGGTACGCGCTGCGGGTGGCCGCCGTCGCGGCCGCCCTCGGCCTCTGGCAGATCCTGACCAGCCTGGACATCGACCTGTGGCTGCGCTTCTCGCAGTTCCCCACGGTCACCGACGTCGCCCACGCCTTCGCCGACCGCCTCGCCGGGGCCGACTACTGGACCGACCTCACCGACAGCCTCACGCGCATCCTCACCGGCTTTCTGCTGGCCGCGGTGCTGGGCGTGGCGGTGGGCGTGCTCGTGGCCCGCTCCCGTCTCGCCGAGGACCTGCTGGGTCCGCTGCTGGAAGTGGTCCGCCCAATCCCGGCGATCGCCCTGGTCCCCGTCGCGATCCTCCTGTTCCCTTCCAACGAACAGGGCATCGTCTTCATCACCTTCACCGCCGCCTTCTTCCCGGTCCTGGTCTCCACCCGGCACGCCGTCCGCGCGCTGACCCCCGTGTGGGAGGAGGCCGTGCTCACGATGGGCGGCGGCCGGTGGCGGATTCTCGGCTCGGTCGTCCTGCCGGGCGCACTGCCGGGCATCTTCAGCGGTCTGTCGGTCGGGATCGGTGTCTCGTGGATCTGTGTGATCTCCGCCGAGATGATCTCCGGCCAGTACGGCGTCGGCTACCGCACCTGGCAGGACTACACGATCGTCTACTATCCCGGCGTCTTCGTCGGCATGGTCACCATCGGCATCCTCGGCTGGCTCACCTCCACCGCGGTGGAACTCCTGGGCCGACGCCTGACCCGGTGGCTGCCGCGGACGTCGTACGTCCCCGGAGCCCGGCCGGCGTCACCGCGCACGCACGCCCGGCCGGCCCCCACCGCCGCACGCACCGACCAGCCCTCCGACGCCGAGGAGGCACGCGATGAGCACCTCGTCTGACACCAAGCCCGACCTCGGTACGCTGGACAAGGCGCCGTCCCCCGTACGCGGCACCCGGCTCACCCTTCGCGCCACCGCACTCGGCCGCCACGATGCCCCCGTCCTGGACGGCGTCGACCTGGACATCGCACCGGGCGAGATCCTCACCGTCGTCGGTCCCTCCGGCTGCGGCAAGTCGACCCTGCTGCGCACCCTGGCGGGCCTGCTGCCCCCGCTCGCCGGAGAGATCAGCCAGGACGGGCACCCCCTGGCCGGCCCCACCGCGGAACGCGCCCTGATCTTCCAGGAGGACGCTCTCCTCCCCTGGCGCACCCTGCGCGCCAACGTGGAACTCCCGCTGGCCATACGCGGGTTGTCGCGAGCGGAACGCCGCACACAGGCGGACGCGTGGCTGGCCCGGGTCGGCCTGGCCGAGCAGGCCCGGCAGTTGCCGCACCGCGTGTCCGGTGGGCAACGTCAGCGCGCCCAGCTGGCACGCGCCCTTGCCGCACGCCCACACGCCGTCCTCATGGACGAACCCTTCGGCGCCCTCGACGCCCAGACCCGTGCCGGCATGCAGGACCTGCTGGTGGAGGTGCTGCACGGTACGGGAGCGACCGTCGTCTTCGTCACCCACGACGTGGAAGAGGCCCTCTTCCTCGGCGACCGCGTGGCCCTGCTCGGTTCCGGCCGTCTCACTGCCGTACGAGAGGTGCCACGCCCGCGCGAGCGCGCCGCCCATGACGATCCGGCGCGCATCGCGCTGCGACGCGACGTCCTCACGTCACTCGGTTCTTGAAAGGCACACTGGTGGACACCCCCCTGCAGATCCCGGCCCTCGCCGACGCCGAGGAGATCAGCTGCGACGTCCTCGTCATCGGCGGCGGCACCGCCGGCACCATGGCCGCCCTGACCGCCGCCGAGCAGGGCGCGCACGTCCTGCTGCTGGAGAAGGCCCACGTCCGCCACTCCGGCGCACTCGCCATGGGCATGGACGGCGTCAACAACGCCGTCATCCCCGGCCGCGCCGAACCCGACGACTACGTCGCCGAGATCACCCGCGCCAACGACGGCATCGTCGACCAGTCCACCGTCCGCCAGACCGCCACCCGCGGCTTCGCCATGGTGCAGCGCCTGGAGTCGTACGGCGTGAAGTTCGAGAAGGACGAACACGGCGACTACGCGGTCCGCCAGGTCCACCGCTCCGGCTCCTACGTGCTGCCCATGCCGGAGGGCAAGGACGTCAAGAAGGTCCTGTACCGGCGGCTGCGGCGGCGCGAGATGCGGGAGCGGATCCGCATCGAGAACCGGGTGATGCCGGTGCGCGTGCTCACGGCCGAGGGGCGGGCCGTGGGAGCGGTCGGCTTCAACACCCGTACGGGCGGCTTCGTCACGGTCCGCGCGGGTGCGGTGATCCTGGCGACCGGTGCATGCGGCCGCCTGGGCCTGCCCGCCTCCGGCTATCTGTACGGCACATACGAGAACCCGACCAACGCGGGTGACGGCTACGCCATGGCCTACCACGCGGGCGCCGAACTCACCGGCATCGAGTGCTTCCAGATCAACCCGCTGATCAAGGACTACAACGGCCCTGCCTGCGCCTACGTCGCCAACCCCTTCGGCGGCTACCAGGTCAACCGGCACGGCGAACGCTTCGTCGACTCCGACTACTGGTCCGGCCAGATGATGGCCGAGTTCGCGGCGGAGGTGGCGAGCGACCGCGGCCCGGTGTACCTGAAGCTCAGCCACCTCCCCGAGGAGTCGGTCTCCGCGCTGGAGTCGATCCTGCACTCCACCGAGCGCCCGACGCGCGGCACCTTCCACTCCGGCCGCGGTCACGACTACCGCACCCACGACATCGAGATGCACATCTCCGAGATCGGCCTGTGCGGCGGCCATTCGGCCTCGGGCGTACGGGTCGACGACCGCGCCCGTACGACCGTGCCGCGACTGTACGCCGCCGGTGACCTGGCCTGTGTGCCGCACAACTACATGATCGGCGCGTTCGTGTTCGGGGACCTGGCGGGGGCGGACGCGGCCCAGTACTCCGCGTACGAAGGGGAGTTGCCCGCCGATCAGCTGCGCGAGGCGCACGAACTGATCTACCGCCCGCTGGGAAACCCGGACGGCCCGCCGCAGCCCCAGGTCGAGTACAAACTGCGCCGCTTCGTCAACGACTACGTCGCCCCGCCGAAGTCCGGCGCCCGTCTCTCCCTCGCTCTGGAGGCCTTCGAGCGGATGCGCGACGACATCGCCGCGATGGGCGCCCGCACCCCGCACGAACTCATGCGCTGCGCCGAGGTCACCTTCATCCGCGACTGCGCGGAGATGGCAGCGCGCGCATCGCTGGCCCGCACCGAGTCCCGCTGGGGCCTCTACCACGACCGCCTCGACCACCCGCATCGTGACGACGCCTCCTGGTTCCACCACCTCGACCTGTACAAGTCCGCCTCTGGCGCAATGGAGTTCACGGCGCGGCCGGTGGCTCCCTACCTGGTCCCGGTCGACGGCTTCACCCCGACCGACGGCCCCTCCCGGCACCTCGGCGAGGTCCACGCTGAACACGTGGCGACAGCAGGGGCCCGGGAAGCGGCGCCGGTGGCGTTGCGGCAGGAACCCACCGCGGCCGACACAGCCGCCCACCCCCGGGCCGACGCGGACGCGCCGGCCACACCCCGCCTGCTCGAACTCCTCTCTCTCGCAGAGGACGAGCCCGACCTCTCCCTGCTCGCCCCCTACTTGGCG
>NZ_JBEXDZ010000105.1:0-33401 GCF_040606085.1 Streptomyces sp. NPDC005485
CAGGGGACTGCCACTGTGAACCAGGCCGACAAGAAGCCGGGGCATTTCCAGCCCGTCTCGCCTCCCGGGCTCGTGCAGTCCGGGGTGGACCGCCCGGACGAGGCAACGACCCCGCTCACCGGCCGTCTGAATCACTTCAAACACCTGGATTAGCACTCACGTCACCCAGGCCGACCGGCAGAAGCCGCGGCCGACACAGCCGATCTCACCAGCCGGACAAGTATGCGCGGAGAGGTGCCAGGGCGGCGTCCTGCAGTGGTCTTGGTCGGCCGCGGTCCGTTCTGTGGGTCAGACGGGAGCGGCGGGAGCTTTCGGCGGTCGACGTCACGCGCGCGGCACATCAGGCGTTGTTGCCTGGCCTTGCTTCGCTGCATACGACGGCGTGAGCACGTCGATCGTCTGTGAGGCCAATGCCGTGGGTGGCACGATGAGTTGGGACGAAGGGCGGGGTTTCGTGCGCGGTGAGGACAGGCGGCAGATTCAGACAGCGGTCCTGGGCGGGGCGGGCTTGGATGATCCGTTGATGCTGCCGCTGGAGGCGATCGAGTTGGACGCCTTCCGGCGTCGGCACGAGCACGACACGTTCTGGTGCGGGCTGCTGCTCGGAGGCTGCGGCCTGCGGCTGACGACCAAGCTGTACACCGATCGCGTGTGTTCCCTGTCAAGTCCAGCATGTTGAGCCCACCCGTAACGCCGAGCGGGAGTTCGCACGGACGCCTACGCGAGCCCGGTCTACTTCATCCTGGACGAACCGGTGGTCGGTGAGCCACACGGCCAGCCGGCACCAGGTCCCGATCGTCTGGCAGAGCGTCTTGGGTGCCTGGCGTGAGCGCCAGGTGGGATGACGCTCACGCAGGAACACGGCGGGCAGTTCGCCGTTGATCAAGTTCCAGGCGGACGGACGCATCGCACACAAGGGGGAGAAGGCGCCCATTCAGGCCAGTCGGCGGTGGCACGTCAAACGCACTCACGCGTGGCAGAGCGCCTTTCACCGTCTCGCCTGGTGCTACGAGCGTCGCATCATGTCGGCAGACCGGCGGAGAGGAAAGGAGCAAGGAGCGCGAACAACGCGTCGGGGCGGTCGAGGGGGATGATGTGGCCGCAGTCCTGGAGATGGTGCCCGATCAGGTTGTCTGCGAGGGGACGGAGTTGGCGTTCGAGCCCTGTGCCGACGGGGTGAGAGCCGACTGCCATGGTGGGCATGGTCAGCCGAGCCGTCGCGACGGCGTCCTGGATCTGCTGCGCGCTGGTGGGCAGGGCCCTGTAGTAGGAGAACGCGCAGCGCAGGGCCTCGCCCCCGGTGTACGCGTGGACGAAGGCTGCACGGATGCCGTCGGGTACTCCTCGCCCGAGCGTCCCCGAGTCGAGGAACCAGTCGATGTACGGGGCCTCGTTGCCGGCCAGGACGGTCTCGGCGAGGCCGGGGACGGCGTGGAAGCCGAACCACCATGGGGCACCGCCCGCGATGACGTGCTCTGCTCCGGGCAGGTGGCCGAGCAGTGCCTCCATCACGACCAGGCGTCGGACGAGGCGGGGTCGGCGCAGCGCGAGCAGGACTGCGGGGGCGGTGCCCGCGTCGATGCCGACCACCGCTGCCGAGGGTTCGCCGAGCGCGTCGAGCAGCCCTTCGGCGTCGGCGGCGAGGGTGCCTGCGTCGTAGCCCTCGATGGCGCGTGCACTGGCGCCGAAGCCTCGAAGGTCCGGGGCGATGACTCGGTACTGCCCGGCCAGTCGGCCCATGATGCCGCTCCAGAGTTGCCAGGTGTGCGGGAAGCCGTGCAGCAGGAGAACCGCGGGTCCGTCCCCGGCGATTGCGACATTGAGTTGGACGCCGTTCGTCGTGATGCGGCGCAGGTGGTGTGCGGTGGTGACGGGCATGACGGCTTCCCCGGGCTGGTTACCATTGGTGACCACAGAACGATAGGTAACTGCCCGATCGTTTCCTAGACAGCACTTTCAGGGAAGGTGGTGAGCCGCAGGTGACCACCCGAGGAGCCCGGGCCGCCGGTCGCGGGGCACGCGGTGATCTGTTCGATCCCCATTGCCCGACGCGGCAGTTGCTGGACCGCATCGGTACGAAGTGGACGTCCATGGCCGTCAAGACGCTCGCCGATGCGGCACCGGAGGAGGTGCGTTTCGCGGAGCTGAGACGCCGGATGCCCGGGGTCTCGCAGAAGATGCTGTCCGTGACGCTACGAAGCCTGACCCGCGACGGGTTGGTGTCGCGGCGGGTCGAACCGACCGTGCCGCCGCGCGTCTTCTACCGACTCACTGGACTTGGACTGTCCCTGGAAGCCGCGCTTGCGGGGCTGCGGACCTGGGCGGAGGAGCACATGGCCGAGATCGAGCACGCCAACGAAGCCGCCGACCAGGAGGCCAATGAGGCGCGCGAAGATCGGCCCCAACGCCGAGCGTGAGCCACCAGCTCGCCGGACCTCGCTGGTTCCAACAAACGTCTCCAGGCTCACAGGTGCGGCGCGTACGGGGATGTGAGGGGAACCGGGGGCGTCGATTCCGCCGTCGTCGAGGACGTCGGATCTGCGCCGAAGCACTGTAGGGGTGTTGGAACCCGGTTCTGCGGGGCCGCTGCCGAGAGGGAACCGGCCACCGGCCGGGATCATTTGAGAACACAGGGAGGGCATCACATGCGTCGACTCAGTCAGTTCGCCGTGCCACCTGCGGCTTTGCTACTGATCCTGGCAGCGACCGCCTGCAGCAAGGAGGAGGCCAAACCTCCGCCTCCTGGCACCAAACTGTGCGGCACCATGGCAAGTTGGTGGTTCGACGCGACGGGTGACAACGATCTCTCGGGCAGACTTCGTGGCGAACTGCCGCTGAAGAACCCCACACAGATGCAGTACACCACCGCCACGGCGACCTGCTTCGTGTACTCGGGCAAAAAGCAGATCGGAAGCTTCCTCGCCAGCGTTCCCCCCGCGGACAACGTCACCAACGCCGCCGCACAGATCGCCGAGCGACCAGTAGACAGGCGCTTCACCAGCGCCGGAGGCAAGGGAATGGTGGAACCGAACTCCAAGGACGACGGCGCGGAAGCCTGGTGGACCTGCAAGAGCGCCCTCCTCGACATCAAGGTCGAACGGCTCAAGGACGCCAAGAAGCGCGTCGAACTGACCAAAACCCTGGGCAAGCGGGTAGCCTCCGTCGTCGGCTGCCCCCGGCTCGTCCCCGCGCGGTCCGACTGAGCCAAACCGCGCCGCGGACAGACGCAGCATCAGACACGGCCGACTTTCCCAGGTCAAGGCCCGCCAACCGAGCCCGACGCCGTCGACCGTTCCGGCACGCCGGCACGAGGGCCGCCTGACCGATGCCGTCCGAGGTGTACATCGACGTGGCGTGGCTTCTCGGCGGAGTTCCTGCCCAAGGCTCTGGAGGTCAGCGACTTCTCCGGCCTGGTTGCCGCGGTCGCCCGCCACAAGGTCAACGGAAGCGTTGTGATGACCGGCGTGAGTGCCTTGTGGTTCATGCAGGTCTCCGGTTGAGCTTCCGGTATGCGACCAGCCGACCGAACATTTTCTGCAACGTCCTTGACCGAGGGCCCGCTCTGGTGCGCGCCCGTGAGAAGCCGACCATCGCCGTGATCACCCCGACCGGCCTGTCCTGATCGATTGCCGTACCCGGAAAAGCGGTATGAGGGCCTCGTGACCAGGAGGACGTTTCTGGCAATGGATGGTTGCCCCGAACGGTCTGCAGGTTGATCCCGACCTCATGCACCAGGCCGACCACGTCGGCGGGTCCTTGGGGGTCACCGCTCTCCCCGGTGGCTTCTGCTGCAGCCTTCAGCAGGCGGGCGGCCAGTTCCGCAAAAGCCAGCAGGTCCGGGCCACGTGCCGGGCGGCTGATGCTGTGTAGCAGCGGGTGCAGCTACGCGAGGGGTAGCGCGTCCGGCCCAGCCGCGGAGTGCCAAGTCAGCTTGACGCTTCCTCCCGTCTCCGGTCATCGCCGGCTGTGGCGGGGATGGCGTTGTCGATGAGGACGGCGGCGATGGCGGCGGCGGTGGGGAAGGCGTCGGCGTTGAGGACCCGGGTGCGCGCCGCGGCGCCGTCGATGAGCAGCGCGAGCTGCTCGCCGAGCTGTTCGGGGTCGGCGGCGCCGGCTTCGCGGGCAGTGTCGGCGAGCCGCGCGGCGACGGCCTTCTTGTAGTCGCGTGCGTACTGGGACGCGGGGTGCTGGGGGTCGTGGAGTTCGACGGCGGCGGCGATGTAGGGGCACAGGGGGGTGGTGGGGTGGATGTCGAAGGCGGCGAGGAGCCGTTCGCGGGGCGTGAGGTCGGTGCGGTCGAACACGCCGGACAGAACGGAGGGGTCGAACCGGCGCAGGTACTCGGCGACGAGTTCGTCCTTGCCGGCGAAGTGCTGGTAGGCCGTGCGCTTGGACACCTCGGCCGCCGCGCAGAGCTGGTCCATGCCGGTGCGGTTGATGCCCTGCTCGCGGAACAGCTGCTGGGACGCGCTGAGGATGCGCTCGCGGGCGCCCCGGCCTCGGCGGCGGCCCGTGGGGCCCTTCTCCAACTCCGTCATGGGTCCACACTACCCGCTTGGGTAACGACCGGTGTACATAGTTGCGCCCTGGCCGTCCGCTCCGTACGGTAAGCACACAGGGCGGTGTACATAACACGGTCACCCCAGGTGCGCACGGCACCACCGATCCAAGGGAGCGACGATGGGAAAGCTTGACGGCAAGGTCGCGGTCATCACCGGCGGCACCACCGGCATGGCGCTGGCCGGAGCGAAGCTGTTCGTCGACGAGGGAGCGCACGTCTTCATCACCGGCCGCCGCCAGGACGCCCTGGACGAGGCCGTCAAGCAGATCGGCCGCAACGTCACCGGCGTCCAGGGCGACGCCGCCGACCTGGGCGACCTGGACCGCCTGTACGACACCGTCAAGCGGGAGAAGGGCAGCCTCGACGTGCTGTGGGCCAGCGCCGGCGGGGGCGAGCCCGCCCCGCTCGGCGAGATCACCGAGGCCCAGTTCGACACCTGGTTCGGGCTCAACGCCCGCGGCACCCTGTTCACCGTCCAAAAGGCCCTCCCGCTCTTCAACGACGGCGGCTCCATCCTCATGACCGGCTCCAACGCCTCCCTCGGCGCCTTCCCCGGCTGGAGCGTCTACGCCGGCAGCAAGGCCGTCCAGCAGGCATGGGCCCGCATCTGGCTCAACGAGCTCAAGGACCGCCGCATCCGCGTCAACGTCCTGACCCCCGGCCAGGTCGCCACCGCCAAGCAGGAAGAACTCTTCGACGAGGCCACCAAGCGCCAGTTCGAGTCCCTCATCCCCCGCGGCCAGATGGGCCGCCCCGACGAAATCGCCACCGCCGCCCTCTTCCTCGCCTCCGACGACTCCAGCTACGTCAACGGCATGGAACTCGTCGCCGACGGCGGCACCACCGCCATCTGAACCGAACAACCCACAACCAGGACAGGACATCTCATGAGCAACATCAGCATCATCGGCACCGGAAACATGGCCCGCACCATCGGCACACGGGCAATAGCGGGCGGCAACACCGTCGAGGTCATGGGCCGCGATCAGTCCAAGGCCACCGACCTGGCCAAGGCTCTCGGCGACGGCGCCACGACCGGAGAATGGGGCACCGCCCCGGCCGGGGACATCGTCATCGTGGCCCTCTTGTACGACGGTGTCGTGCCAGCCGTCGCCCAGTACGGAGACGCTCTCGCGGGCAAGGTCATCGTCGACATCAGCAATCCCTTCAACTCCACGTTCGACGGTCTGGCCCACCGCGAGGAGACCTCGATCGCGCAGGAAGTCGCCAAAGCGGCCCCGGCCGGCGCCAGCGTGGTGAAGGCGTTCAACACCGTCTTCCGTCAAGTCCTGGAGAAGGGCCGGCCCGACGTCTTCATCGCCGGCGACAATGCGCAGGCCAAGGCAAGTGTCGAGGCGTTCATCGAGAGCCTCGGGCTGCGCCCGCTGGACGTCGGCGGCCTGAAAATGGCGCACTGGCTGGAAGGAGCGGGCGTAGTCACGGTGGGCCTCGCCAGCCACGGGGTAGGGAACCTGGACTTCGCCCTCGGCATCACCGAACTTCCCGCCTGAGCAAACAATTGACGGATCACCGAAAGAACTCGCCAAGGAAGCTTGGTTTCACACTTCCCCTCGTCGAGCCCACTATTGAGGGAGCTGTTCGAAGTCCCAAACCACCGGCACAGGAGCCCTGCTGGTTCCCCATCCTGCCGCACTCGACCTCCCGCACACCCTGGTCGAGTGGGTCACGATGCTCATCGTCACCGTGAGGTGACAGGCGCTGCAGACTCCCGCCGCACCGGCGCGCACTCGTCGCGCTGGTGTATCTGCACCACCACGACACCCTCGCCCCGGCCAGACTGCTTGATCACATGTGGTGTGTGCACCGACGGCCTAATCCGGGTCGATTGTCGGGTAGGTGCTCAGCATGGTGTTGAAGTAGCCCTCTGGGGCTTCTTCGAGGTAGTCCAGCACATTCTCCAGGAAGGCACGCAGAGGTGGGAGCGCGTTGTGCCGGTCCAGGTCTTCCTGGGAACGCCAGACTTCATACAGGAAGAATCGGCCGTCTTCATGCTTGTGTAGGTGGTACTGCAGGTTTCCCTCCTCCTGCCGGGTGGGTTCCACGAAGGAGGTGAGGATCTGCCTGACCTCCTCGGCACGCTCCGGCTTGGGCCGCAGGAAACCGTAGAGGGAGAGGGGCGTTTGCGTTGTCGTCATAGGGCCAACGCTAGAATCTGCCATTGATGTGAGATTCAAGTCCGTTGCAGGTGAGGTGGGTCACATGAAGATCGGCGCGCTGGCTCGCGTGACGGGCGTCAGCGTTCGCCTGCTGCGCTACTACGAGGAGCAGGGTCTGCTCACCTCGTATCGGGCGCCTGGTGGTCACCGCCACTACACGGCCGACGCTCCCACCACAGTCGCTCAGATCCGCACTCTGCTGGCCGCGGGACTCCCCACGAAAGTCATACGTGACCTCATGCCCTGCCTCCTTGGTGACGGCCCCGAAGTCGACGCCTGCGTCCTGGGCCATCTGCAGAAGCAACTAAATGATCTGGACACCCGCATCGCCGACCTGCAAGAGGCCCGAGCATCGCTCAACGGCCTCCTCAACGCTTCAATGCAGGCATCCTGGACGATGCCCTCACTCGCCTGACGAGCCGGGCGATCGCCGCAGTCGGCGCGCCCCTCCGTCACCCGCCGCTTCTGCGACCCGCCCTGGTGGAGCAGAGCGCGGAAACGCAGCCGAGCAAACCTGACAACACGTCATTCCGGCCCTGTGAACGTTCGTGGCCAACGCACTGGCTGCACCACAGTCTGACCGTCGAACGGTCGCAACTCGACCGGGTCGAACGTCGGCTGTGCCAGTGAGTCGGACAGCCTGGCAAGGTCGGGACGATCCTGTTCGGGGACACCGACGGCGAGGCGGTCAGACGGGAGCGGAGGCGGGCCGCGCGGGTGTCCTGGGAAGAAGCCCGGGGGAGTCACAGGCACAAGCGGCAGGCTCTTCGCCGGCCGCTACGGATACCAGCCGGTCGCTTCCGGCCCTGCCAGGTCGTAACCCAGAGGTGTCGCGACGTGCCTGACGGTCTGTCCTGTGCGCAGGGTCCGGATCAGACCGGTGCGCCGCAGAACTGCGGCGTGCCGACTGGCCACGGCATTCGACACGCCGAGATGTGAGGCCAGTTGGCGTCCGCTGACACCTCCGGACGTGACGATCGCTTTGAGGGTTTCTGCTCTGCCGATGCCCAGCAGTGAGCGAAGGGCCGTCAGTTGACTCGGTTCAGCCCGCGGCGGAGTGCCGGCAGGGATCCGCACGGTCAGGTGGCCGTCGGCGGGCTCGGCAAGGGTGACCCGCCGGCTGAGGTCTACCGCTTGGATCTGCAGCGCGCGCCCGCCGAGTTCCAGGTCGGCATCGAAAGCCGTCGGTACTTCCAGGACGCCGCGGCGCAGGGCGATGTTTCCCGGCACCGCGGCGGCCGAAGCCTGGGTTGCCGGCCACCTCACCACCATCCTCCACGGCCAGGCCGCACGCGCCGCCACCGAGATCACCAGCGAGGCCGACCAGACCGGGCTGCACGGCACCCGGCGGGAGGGCGTCGACGCTTGCGTCCGCTACCTCACCGGGCACCTCGGTCAGCTCCGCTACGACACCGCCCTGGCGGCGGGCTGGCCGATCGCCACCGGCGCGATCGAAGGCGCCTGCCGCCACATCGTGGGCGACCGACTCGACATCACAGGCAGTCGCTGGGGCCTCAAGGGAGCCGAGGCCATCCTCAAACTCCGGGCCCTGCAAGACAACGGCGACTTCAACACCTGCTGGGCGTTTCACCTCGCCCGCGAGCACAAACGCCTCTACCTCACCCCCGACCAACACGACTACGGCCTCACGGCCTGATCAGGAACGTCCCTACAGGCGAGCCACACCCATCTCCGATCCGCCTGGAGCTTCCGTCCGTTCGCTTGCCAGGTCCGCGCTGGGGGTGTAGGCAGCGGTCTGTCTGGGCTGCGGCACCGAGGCAAGGCGAGAGGGGCATCCATGGGGATCCAGGAGCGGTGGGAGAACAGACAAGGGGACCTTGCAGCACGCGGAGAGGCGCAAGAAGCAGAAGCCACTCAGCGGTGGAATGAACACGTCGAGCGCATGTGGAGCGCCATCGTCGAACAGGCCCGTAAGGCCTTCGACCGAGGTGATGGGTGGTTTGAGACTGAAGTCGAGCAGCGCAGCGTAGGCGGCTTGAATCCCTATGGAGCTACCGGGCAGGACTTCGGCATACCGCCTTTGGCCAGGAACAAGCTCGATCACCCCAGCGTTCCGCATTCCCCCCGGAGCGACCTGCTCTCACAAATCGAAGACGCCGGTTGGAAGCTGCACACCGCTCAGTACGTCTACGTTCAGCTCGGTGAGGAGTCGCGTGACAAGTGGCTGTCGTCGGGGCAGCGAGTGGCGATCAAGGGGAAGATCATCGGTATGTACCTTTTCCAGAGGGCCTGAGGCATCATCCTGCCGGGCCGTCCCTGGGCCGTCCCTGGGCCGTCCGACGTCGCGCCGAGGCCACCCAACGACGACCGACAATTACAGCCGAGCCGTGGCCGCCAGTAGTGATCCCCCAGGTCACAGCCCCCGGCCATACCCGTTTCCACTCCGCCGACCGCGACTGTACGGTGTGGCCTGGGGCGGCCGCGTGCACTCACCTGCAATCCCGCTCCGGCGCACTACCCCCCCGGGGAAACCGCCCGGAGCAGGGAAAGGCAATCTCTTCCGAAGTCCGTGAGGATCCACATCTCGGTTGGATCGTCCTCGCTCATAGCAACTCTGGCTATGCCGTCATCTTTGATAATTCCCTCGGTGGCGAGACGAGCGATCGAGGCGTCCAGCACCTTAGCAAAGCCGGGGAGTTCAGTGAGGATCTCCGGGCGCCTCCACCCGGGGAAATGCTCTTGATACCAACCTTCTGGCGTCGGGTGTGTCTCCTTGGCGAGGACTTCGAGGAGCTTGACCTCAGGGGCCTCAATTCCTGCGAGGCCCCGCACGCGGAGGCGCTCCGCGTCGACTGAAGCCTCGTCACGCACCCCGCGCCCCAGGCACCTGCCGAGGGCAACAACCTTTTCTGCAAGGGGTGTCTCCATAGCGGCCTCAACGGTCTCCGACATCAAAGCCAGCAGATCTGGGCTGGTCTCGATCGTCTGAACAAGACGGTTCAGAGACCGCTGAAGCTCCTCTGAGCCCGCTTGAAGAGCTCGTGCCGCTCGCTCCTCGCGACGCGCACGCTCTCTCTCGATGAGTCCAAGGACCGGGGCGTCAAGGTACTCCTTCAGGGCCCCAACGGCGATGCCGGCTAGTGGATTGAACATCCCGACTGTCGCAACGATTACGCCGGTTGCCGCCTTGACGCCCGCCTCAGTCGACGGTCCTGATTTGATCTCATGTGCTTCGTGGCCCATGTGGGCAATGCTAGTGAGCAGTAGCTTCGACGTAGGCAGGTCAGAAACGTCAGTTGTTGTACAGCAGCGTAGTACCGCAACCCCGCAACCGCCTCGACCGGTAGCCTCCCTCTCGGGCCCCGCAGCGGCCGGAATGGTCACTGCTGACCTATCCGGCAAGGGCTACGGATGGTGTTCTGCCCTAACGAGCTCGTGCATGGTTGGCGGTGGCACTTCGAGGGGTGCGAGCTGGTCAGGTGTTCACCCTTGTTCATCGGGAGAAATTGTCAATACTTGTGGATGGCTCATTAGCAACGGTAGTTGGTGAGTACCGAGGCATACTGTCCGCCGTGGCGACATATGACTGCATCGGTGCGACCTACAATCACACGCGACGCCCCGACCACCGGATCGCTGTCAAGATCCACGAGGCGCTCGGCGATGCAGGCATCGTCATCAACGTTGGTGCTGGCGCTGGTTCCTACGAACCACCGCAAACGGTGCTGGCGGTTGAACCCAGTTCAGTGATGATTGCCCAACGTCCGGCCGGATCTGCGCGGGCCCTGCAGGCATCCGCCGAGTCGATTCCCATTGCCGACGACTCGGCCGACGCGGCGATGGCCCTGCTGACCGTGCACCACTGGAGAAACCTGGAAGCCGGTATCGGGGAACTCCTCCGGATCGCCCGGCAGCGTGTCGTCATCTTCACGTGGGACCAGGCCGTCTTCCGCAGGTTCTGGCTGCTGGACGAGTACCTGCCGGAGGTAGCCGCGTTCGTCGACGCACGCGCGGTCCTGATTGACCGGCTGATTGCGCTGCTCGGAGGCGCCCGCATGGAGACGGTCCCGATCCCGCACGACTGCACCGACGGATTCGGTGCCGCCTTCTGGCGCCGGCCTGAGGCATACCTCGATCCGGAAGTGCGGGCCGGCATATCGATGCTCGCCCAATCCGGCGAGGAGGTCCTTCGCCGGGGCCTGGACCGGCTGTCCAGCGACCTGTCTTCCGGCCTGTGGCACGCACGCCATGCTGACCTGCTCGACCGCGAAGCAGCCGATGTCGGCTACCGGCTTCTCGTCGCGGATCTTTAGGAACAGGCGGGCGACCCGACTCCGCCCTCCGGCAGATCTGTGCTTCTGCAGTTGGACTTGTTCATGCCGCGAGGATCTCGGGTCGTTCGACAAGGTGGCCGCGTTCGAAGCGGGCCCCGGCGCGGACGAGAGCGACGAGATGTGGTGCGTTCACGGCCCGCCACCGGGCCTGGGCGGACTCGATGAGCTTGAAGACCATGGCCAGTGCGGCGGCCCGGGAGCCGGCGCCTTTGGTGACCTTGGTCCGCAGTCGCACCGTGGCGAAGGTCGACTCGATCGGGTTGGTGGTCCGCAGGTGGATCCAGTGCGCGGCGGGGAAGTCGAAGAACGCCAGAAGTTCGTCCTCGTCGTCCGTGATCCGCTTGACGACCTTGGGGTGCTTCGCCCCGTAGGCCCGCTCGAAGTCGCGGACGGCCCTGACCGCGTGCTCCTTGTCCTCGGCGTTGTAGATCTCCTGGATTGCACGCTTGGCCGCAGGCTGGGCGGACTTCGGGAGGGCCAGGACAGGACAGGCAAAGGCGGGCCAGGCGCCAGCGGCGAGGAACTTCACCCGAGGCGCGCCTCCTTGCTCTCGAACGGTCATCGGTGTTCGCCCGTATGACGCCCTGCGGCTGACTGGCATTGTTCCGTGAATCCTTGTTCACGTGGCGTAGCAACTCCCTTACCGACCATGCTGGTTGGCCTCCCCGGTCGGCGGTTCGGCACTTCCATGGCCACCCGCCTGCCCTGCCTCCTCGGCGTCCTCGACGCCCACCATCCCGGCGTCGGCCTCCGCGAAGCCCTTGAACGCTGCCTGATGCTCGACCGCACCTGCCGGGACGCGTCGTTCGAACTCGCCCTCGGCGACCTGCGCCAGGCTCTGGAACAAGACCACTACACGCCCATGGCCGAGCAACTCCGCAAAACCCGTGACCGGCTGGCCGAGCTGATCACTCTCGATCCCGACCGCTTGGACGCCCAGCTCTACCACGCTGCCTTCGAAGCCGTCCTCGGCCTGTCCGCCCCCGACGCCCCCACACGCGTCCGCACCGCCGCATCCACCCTTCGCGACACCCTCCATCGCTACCGGGACTATCGCTACCGCACACGCATCCCGGCCTGGGGACGGCCGCGCCAGAACGACGTCATCGCCTGGTCGGGACTCACTGTCGTGCTCGACGGTGCTGCCGCACACCTCGCGGACGACGAACCCTGGTACGAGGGCGGCCACGACATCCTCGCGGCGCTGCTCCGCGCGTACGTCGGCGTCCCGCGAAGCCCAGCGAGACTGCTCATTCTCAAGGGCGGGACCATCATCTTCGCCTTCACCTGCCCCGAACCGCGGCCCCGAGCACCATTCTCCCGCCCTCGGCCAAGCCGCATCACTGCGATCTGGCGCAACTGCTACGCGGAGGGACTATCTGTGGCCGGGGACGGAACCGCGTCGGTGGTGGGCGCTGAAACAATCCCGGTGGAGATGCGTGCCTTGCGCCATGGCAGGAGCAGCGCGCTCGCCATACACAGCAGGCCAGCGATGAGCAGCGCGCCGCGTACCCCCGCTGCGGCGGCGATGAGCCCACCGGCGATCATGAAGGCGGCCTGGCATGTCTTCGAGCTGACGGACCAGGAGGTGCCGACTCGGGACATGAGAGCGTCCGGTGTGGCAGCCATGCGATACGTGGTGAACGACGGGTTGAAAACCCCGGCTGAGAAAAGCAGGCCGAAGTCGATGGCCACGATGACGAACACGCCGAGGGCACCGGAAGGCGTCAATGGCAGCAGGATCGTCCATAGGGAGCGTGCGACACCGGAGGCGAGCAGAATGCGGCGCTGTCCGAGGCGCCGGGTGAGCGGCGGGGTCAGGCGTGAGCCCAGTACGCCGCCCAGGCACGGCAGTCCCAGGGCGAGTCCGTACTGCCACGGTGCCAGACCGAGGCCGTCCAGCATGAGGACGGCCATCAGCGGTGACGTCATCATGATGGAGCCGCCGAAGAGCAGAGAGTTGAAGAACAGCGGGCGCAGCCCTGGATGGTGCAGGAGGTACTGCCAGCCGGCGGCGGTGTCGCGGCCCAGGTGGGGCGTGGCGGCGCGGGCCGGTGGCGCGGGCTCCGGCTGTCGGATGCGGCGGATACCCAGGGCCGATCCGAGGAACGACACGGCGTGTCGGCGTACACGTGAACGTACACAGCCGCGTACGGATGAACGTGCTCAGTTCTTGATGCGGTGAGGTCGGCGCGTCGGCAGTCTGCTCCTGTGTCTTCGGGGTGGCAGAGAGGCGGCTGACGGTGGTTCTGGACCCGCATCGCTGGCTGGAGTTGAGGCGTTTTCGCGGCCTTTACGAGTCCGGGGCGATGAGTCTGTCGGAGATCGCCAAGGCGACTGGGCTGAACCGTCGCACGGTCAGTAAGTACCTGTCGGGGCAGGCGCCGGTCGCGCCGCCGAAGCGGGCGCCGAACGGGAAGCCGAAGGCTCGGGTGGTGGATGAGGTCGCGCCGCTGATCGACGCGATGCTGCGGGCCGAGATCCTCATCAAAGGGGCGGTGGTCCACGAGCGCCTGGTCAAGGAGTACGGCTTCACCGGCAATTACCAGCGTGTGAAGATCTACCTGCAGGAAGCCCGGCCCCGGATCGCGGACGAGCTGGGCATCAGCTCTGGTGAACTCGCGGGTCTGCACCGCCGGTTCGAGGTCGTCCCCGGTGCTCAGGCGCAGGTCGACTGGGGCGACGAGGGCAAGGTCCTCGCCCATGTCGGGATCCCGAAGGTCTATTCGTTCCACATGACCTTGTCCTACTCGCGTGATCCGTTCTGCTGCTTCACCACCAGCCAGGACCTGGCGACGTTCTTTGACTGCCATCGCCGCGGGTTCGCGCACTTCGGCGGGGTGCCGATGACGATCGTCTACGACCGCACCAAGACGGTGGTCCGTCGCCACGTCGCTCCTGGTGAGGCGGTTCCGCTGCATCCGGAAGCGGTGGCCTTCGCCGGGCACTACGACTTCGACATCGACGTCCTGGCCGCCTACCGCCCGACCGGGAAAGGACGGGTCGAGCGCCAAGTCCTGATCGTCCGCGATCATGTTCTGGCGGGCCGGGCCTTCTCTTCAGTCGAGGAGATGGACGCCGCGTTCACCGCCTGGGTGCCGATGCGGCGGGCGAAGGTCCACGGCACCCACGGCGAGGTCATCGGCCATCGCGCCGTCCGTGACCACGTGGCCTTGCGGCCGCTGCCACAGACACCGTATGTGGTCGCCCAGCGGCATCTGCGGCACGTCGGCAAGGACTGCCTGGTCGCCTTCGACGCGAACCTCTACTCGGTGCCGGCCCGCAGAGTCCGTGCCCGTCAGCTGGTCGAGATCCGGGCCACAAAGTCGCAGATCAGCCTGCACTCCACCATCGCCGACGCCAACGGCGAGACCCTCCTGGCCGTCCACCCGCGGGCTGTTGGCCGCGGCGCCCGCATCGTCGACGACAGGCACTGGGACGGCCTGCCCAAGGGCGACAACCGGCGCGTCACCACCGGCGACGTGATGCCCCAGCCCCGCCACCGGGACGCCTTGGGCGAGGAAGCCGGACCGCTCAAGGCCCTGCTGAACAGGTCCGCCGCCAGCCGCATCGAGGTCAGCCGGCGCCCGTTGTCGGTCTATGACGAGCTGACCGGCACCCGCCCCTTCACCACCAATTCGACGACGAGGGAAGCCCGTTGAGTCAGCTGGTCACCGCCCGCATCCGCAGCACGGCCGCCAAGCTCGGCCTGCCCCACCTGGCCGAGAGCCTGAACCAGTACGCCGAGCGGGCCGAGGAGGGCAAGCTCGGTTACCTCGACTTCCTTGACCTGGTCCTGGCTGAAGAGCTTGCGGTCCGCGATGACCGGCGTTTCCGGCAGGGCCTTCGACTGTCGAAGCTGCCGCACCACAAGACGCTGGACGACTACGACTTCTCCTTCCAGCCCGAACTCGACCCGCGCAAGGTCAAGGACCTGGCCACCCTGTCGTTCATCGAGGCGAAGGCCAACGCAGCTCTTCTGGGCCCGCCTGGAGTGGGCAAGACACACCTTGCCGTCGCCCTGGCCGTCGCGGCCTGCCGGGCCGGGTTCTCGATCTACTTCACCACGCTCGACGACATGGTCCGCCAGCTGAAGACCGCCGAAGCCGCGGGCCGGCTGACCAGCAAGCTCCGTTCCTACCTGCGGCCCAGCGTTCTCGTCGTCGACGAGGTCGGCTACCAGCCCCTCGAACGCGCTGAGGCGAACCTGGTCTTCCAGGTGATCTCCAAGCGTTACGAGAAGGGCTCGATCATCCTGACCTCGAACAAGACCTTCAGCGAATGGGGCCAGGTCTTCGGCGACGAAGTCCTCGCCACCGCGATCCTCGACCGCCTCCTGCACCACTGCGACGTCATCGCGATCAACGGCCCCAGCTACCGGCTGAAGAACCGACTCGCCGCCATCGAGCGCGAGACCGACGTTGCCTGAGAGCTCAGCACGTTTATCTGTACTTGGCTGAGCACTTCAGGGAGTACGCGGACAGCAAACCCAGCACCCCCTGGGCGGCCCGGAGCCGGTAGAGCGCGTTGACCTCCAGCAACAGGTCGATCACCTGGCGGCAGGTGTCACCGACCTCGGATGCTTGGCTGCGGCACCACATCGGCGTCCGCATCTGGAAAGCGATCTTCTCCGGTGGATAGTCGCCGGCGTCGGTGCGTTTGCCCTGCTCAAGTGCCGCATGGGTCTTGACCAGTTCGCCCTCGTGGAAGACCTGGACCATGGTGGCTGTGGAGCGGACATCGACCTTGCGGCCGATCAGTTTCCAGGGCACCGAGTAGAGGGTGCGGCCGACCTTGATGTGTTCTCTGAACTCGGTGGTGAGGGGTCAGCGAACTCAGTCGTCACCATGATCAAGGAGGAGGCGGGCCAGTCTGGGAAGGCGGGCGTGCATCTCTGAGGCGTCGTCGAAATCGAAGCTCTCACCCATATCAGCTGGTTCACGGTCGGTTCGGGGGCCCCGGAACTGGTCGTAGTCGTCGTAGAAGGTGCAGTCGTCCTCGTCGCCGTTGAGGCGCTCGTAAGCGTGGGAGGCTGCGTAATTGACGGTTTCGTTGAACAGCGCCTCGTCGCTGCATTCGGCTGCCGCGGCGATGACGTCAGGATGTTGGGCGAGAACATCGGGTGCGGTGGCGGCCCTGTCGTACCACTCTCGGCCCTGGGCGATGAGGCCGGCGCGGAAGTCCATGAAGGCGTCGTCGGAGCAGCCTCCACCGATCAGATAGCCGGCAGTCCACACGTCCCAGCGGTAGATCGCCCCGTGGAGCTGATCGAAGCACTGCTGGTATTCAAGGATCGTCTGCTTCGAGGTCGCCGCGAGCCGCTCGACCAGGGCCGATGCGAACGCTTGGCCCGGGTCTCCGGAGGCCGAAGCGGCGTCGGTGCGTGCCGTTTCGATGACGGTCCAGAATTCGTCGATGTTCATGGCCGCACCCTCTCACCTGGCCCTGACAGCCGACTCCGGTGGCCGGTCGTGGTAGTGGGCATGGGGAGGTCAACGGTTCGCGGAACCCGCCGGTCGATCTGCGCGAGCTTGTCGTCCGCTCCCGCGAGGGTGATCTGGAGCCCTTGGACCTCGCCAAGCCAGCCCTCTCGCTCGGCCTCCGCGATGCGGGCGATGATGTTGTCGCGAATGTCGACGATCCGGGCCCGTTGAGCCGGGTCGGGCCAGTGCATCGAGCATCGCAGGCAGGCTTCTCTGAACTTGCGGAGGTGACCTCAGTCTGGGTCCGTGGCATGCCACCCGGCGGTGACGCACCCTTCTTCCCAGTGCCACCATCCCTTGGCCTCGCCGTGTTCCAGCAGCTTGCGGATCCGGCGAAGGTCCGCGGACGGTGGGACATCCAGCGCGACCATCCTGAACTGCTCGATTCCCTCGCCCGTGGTGCCGAGTCGATGGAAGGTCTCCAGCACGGTCTGCCGTGCAGCCTCTGACCCACCGTCCTTCAGCACGATTAGCCGAATGGTGCAGTTGTTCGATGACCGAACCGTCTCTCCGGCCCACCACAGGCCGTCCTCGTCGACCTGCACTCTGATGATGTCGTCGCTCGCGACTCCTCGGACGAACCACGGGGTGTTGTCGAGGCGGACGGTTCCATCGCCCAGGTCCACCGCCCACAGGCTTTCGATGCTTGCGGGCGGCCAGCCGTCCTCGTCCACCTCCATTCGGAAGTGGAGCTTCACGTGGTCGTCGCTGATGTTGGTCACCGCGCCATCGTTGCTGGCAGTCGGCAGGATCGGAAGCGTCAACATCACGAGCACGGATCTGATCGGGAGACGGTGTTCCGAGGAACACCGTCGGTGAGCTGCGGTCGTGCCGGGCGTTGAGCTGGACGAGCTTGTCCTCGGCGCCGGCGAGGCTGACGCGGAGCCCTTCGACCTCGCCGAGCCAGCCTTCACGTTCGGCCTCGGCGATGCGGGCGATGAGGTTGTCCCGGATCTCCTCGAGGCGGGGGCGTTGCGCAGGGTCTGGCCTGAGGAGTGAACACCTGACACAAGCGTGCTCATGAACACAAGGGGTTGAGAATGCGCGGCCGCAGGTACCGACCGACACCTTGCGCTTCTCGAAGTGCGCCAGGAAGGCGTCCCACTCCTCGTCAGTGGGGGTCCGGTATTCTTCGCTGGGACGGGTGGCCCGGCGGCGTGCGATGAACGCCCTGTGCGCCTCGATCGTCTCGGCCGGGTAGACGGCTAATGGTGCAGTCGGGTATTGGAACTGTCCGAATGCCTCAGCCATTGCGGACCCATGAGGTGAACTCCCCGGCGAGGCCGGGCGGGTTGGCGGCCTCGGTCTGCCGGGGGATCGCCTCGTAGTACTCCAGCTCATGGACGATCACCGGCACGGTTCGGCCGACAGATCTTTCGATGACGCCGGTCGTATGGAGGGTTCGGGCGAGCTGGCAGCAGGTCTGGTTGAAACGGGTCTCGATCTGCGCGGCGAGTGGCCCGATGACTGCATCCCAGTCGGCGAGGTCGGTCGGCTCCTCGTACCAAAATCCAAGTTCGGTGATCCACTCCTGGCGAGCGACGGCGCCGCCGGGGTCGCTGGTCAGGTCGCCGACCACAGTCAGCTCGTTCTGGATCCAGAAGGCGTAGTTCCAGCGGGCTTCTGCTTGGTCAGAGGCGTCCTGGATGCTGCGTCGAGCCTGAGCTTCAGTGTTGTAGCCGACCGTCAGGGTCGGCTGACGGGGGTCGTCGTCCTCGTTGTCGATGAGGAAGGAGAAGGCGTAGATGTCGCCGGCATCGGCGGCCGGGATGGATGCGAGGGCCCTTTCAACGAGGTGCTGAAGGTGATCGTTGAACGTCATGGTCGGCGGGGTCCTGTCGCTTCGGGCCGTGAGTCCCACTGGTCGCAGTACTCGATGTGGATCTCGCGCGCGTCGCCGAGAATGCCGTCGTTGGAGTGGAGTTCGGTGCAGAAGTGCGGATAGCTCGGATGAACGGGGACGTATCCGGGGCCGTTCCGGGCGACGTCGAGGAAGTGCCGGGCGGTGTCCCTGAACACCTTCGCGCTGCCGGTCATGAACAGAGTCTCGGCGTGGAGATGCTGGTGAAACAGATCCCGGTTCTCCCGGTAGTGCCGTGCCTCGTGATCAATCACGGCTTCGCCGGTGTGTCCTGGGCCGGGCAGCGTCACGGTCTGCGGACGCCCAGGGCTGAGTCGCCCGCGCACTTCCTTCCAGCGTGAGGGCGCGAACTGGAGCGAGTGGTGCAACAGCACGAGATCAAGCTGTCGCGTGCCCTCTTCCGGCAGCGCGCGGGAGGGGCCACGGTTCCCCCGCATCGGCAGGTGGACCAGTGAGCGCGGTGAAGAGGCGGCAAGCGTCCATAGCCCGCCGATTCGCTGCGCGGCGTCCTGATCGAGGTAGGCGTCCAGGTGCCGATCATGGTCGATGAGCACTGCGTGGACCAGAGGCCGGGCGGGTCGGATGACCTTGAACTCCATGGATCCGAGCCGTGCTTGGTGGATGGTGATGGGTAGTTTCATTGGTTCTCCGGGACACGGCTGCTGACATCGGCGGCGTAGGCGGCCCAGTCCCCAGCGGATGCCTTCTGCCATTGGACAGCGACTTGGATGTGGATGCCGAGCATCCGGGCGAGGATGGCGGCGGGCAGCTCGGCGGCGAGAGTGAACAGGGCTGTTGAGCGGTCCTGTTGGGGCCGAATTCCGATCTTGTGCAGCCGCAGACCGACCTGGCTGTCGCTGAGTGGACGCCCTGGTTGTCCGCCGGGGAAGAGCCAAGGGACGTCGTCCGGAGTGCCGATCTTGGCCTTGCCGCGTCGGGTCGCGACGAGCTCGCGGACCAAGGCACCAAGCGGCATCGGAAGGATGACGGGCGAAGCTCCGAAGGTGATCGCGACGGTCTCGCCAGTGAAGTCGACGTCCTCGACGGTGAGTTGACTGATGGTGGAGATCTTCTGCGCGTAAAGGGTCAGCAGCAGCCCAGCGACTCGATCGGCGGTGGGCAGCGTGTCCTCGTTGAGGAGGCGTCGTGCGTCCGCCCAGCGTTTCTCGCTGTCGATGGTGCCCTGTGGGCCGGTCCAGTGGACGGCGCCGCAGGTGAGGCCGTGGACATGGCGATGCTGTACGGACCAGCGGACGAAGTGGCCGGTCTCGTCGCGGTAGCGGAAGGCGGCCTCGGTCATCCAGCGTTCCAGGTCGGCCTGTGTGCAGACGCCCAGGGTGAGACCTTCGCCGGCGAGCCAGGTGAGGAAGTTGTCGGCGGCGCTGACGTGGCAGCGCACGTTCATGTCCTGGAGCTGGCTGGTGTGCTGGTCGCCGAGGCGGCGGCGGAGCCGGCGCAGGTGGTGCCAGACCGCGTAACCGTGCAGGATCCGGCGTTCGGCGAGGTCTGTGCGAGCCTGGACGGTTGTGGTGATCCATTTCTCCAGGGCGACGAGTCGTTCGTCGCGCGGCGGTAGGACGCCTGTCGCGACGAGGACGCTGCGAAGGTGAGCCAGCACCTTTCCCGGCGGGACGTCGTCGAGGCTGTCGTGGGTGACGGGATGCTCGTCGCGGCCTATGCGTTCCAGCAGGTCACGGACCTGCGATCGGGAAATCCAAGCCAGGGCGGTGTCCGGCCGCTCGGCGCTCGTCAGTGCTTCGTGGAACGGCGCGAGGTCGGGGGCGATGGCCTCCTCGGCGCTGGCGCCGAGGAGGCGGCGGAGGTGCTGGTCGAGGACGCATCGCTGGCAGGGGTGGGAGCCGAGCTGCCAGGTGGTCGCGCAGGTGGGGCACCGGCCCCAGAAATCGGGGTCGGGGTTGGTGCACTTCGCGCACAACGGTTCCTCCCACGTTCCGCCGCGGACTTGGGCAACCGTGCCGCAGCTGCAGCAGGTCGCCCAGCGCTGCTGGCAGCGGTCGCACCAGGGCTGCCAGGTGGCCCGGGAGATCTCGCAACGGGCGGTGCGGCCGCAGAGCCCGCATTCCCTGACCGTCTTCGGCACGCAACTCGGGCAGCGGACGCCGTCGTCGAGCCGGACTGCAACAGGCTGACGGCGCCCGCAGCCGACGCAGACCTCCAGGTTGGCCGGGTCGCGGATCAGGCAGGTGGGACACAGCGGCTGACCGGCAGCATCCCGGGTGGCAGGTTCACGGACCGCACCGCAACGGGTGCAGGGGACGGCCGCGTGTCGAGCGAAGCAGGCCCGGCAGACCCGCTTCCCGTCCAGGAGCTTCGACAGCGCCTTCACCCCGTGACAGCGCGCGCAGGCTGGCCTGACCACGGTGGTGGCGCCGCTGGCGACGAGTTCACCGATGAATCGCAGCACTGCCGGAGTGGGGGCCTCGTGGCCGATGCTGGTCAGCAGTTCGGGGCGGGCGATCACCGCCCAAGCCAGTCGACGCTGTCCGGCCAGCCGATTCGTGGATCGTTCTAGAGCGGTCCGGATCGTGTCCGCATCGAGTGCGGGGTCGATGCCGGTGATCAGGCGGGTGAGTTCCTTGAGCGGATCGCCCTCGGTGTCTGGGCACTTCGCGCACCGGGGCTGGCTGTGCCGGTCTCGGCTGACGACTCGTCGCTGCTGGTGACAGCCCGCGCAGACTGCGGACCTATCAAAGCAAGGTGAGCATCCCCATCGGCCACCCGAGCGGCTGCCGACGTAGGGGCGGGGGCGCCCACACTCCCCGCAGTGGGGCAGGGCGGTGTCCTGGGCGCCCGCCTCGCGCAGGGCCATCAGCAGCTTGGCGACGCGGAACGGCGCCGGTGGTCTGCCAGTCCGCAACAGCGCGGGGTTGTCGTGCAGGGCCTGGGCGAGGTTGCGGCGGCCGGCTCGTGTGCGTACGAGTGTGCAGACGATGTCGCGGATACGGGCCGTATCCAGGTGCGTTTCGACGTTGCTGACCAGCCGCACCACCAGGCCGACCGGGTCCGTCAGGACTTCCTCGGCCAGTTCGGTCACCGGTCGACTCCAGTGATCCGGGCCCGCCGAGGCCGCAGATCACCGACCCCCTCGGAGACCGCGGTCCCGCCCCCGGCGGCCTTCTTCGGCTTCGCCGCGGCACCGGCCCCGGTGACGGGCTCGATGAGGTCATCCATGGTGCAGTCCAGGATGTCCAGCAGGGCCATGAGGATCTTCAGGCTGAGTCGCTCCGGTCGCTCGACGACGAGCCGGTAGACCTGGCTCGTGGACAACGTGATGCCACGTTCCTTCAACGGCGGGAGGAGGTCGGTGGTGGAGAACATCCCGCGATCCGCCATCACCTTGCGCAGGTGCCAGCGGTAGTCGAGCTTGGCGGCCATCATCGAGTCCTTCCTCGTCAGACGCCGGCGAACGCCGGGGCCAGGGCCTTGCTCAGGGCAGTGTTCATGAAGTCGTCGCTGACGTGCGTGTAGATGGCCGTGGAGCTGTCACAGTCGTGGCCGACTTGCTGCTGGATAAATCGACGGTCGATCCCGTCCTCGGTCAGATGCGTGACGTACGAATGCCTGATTGAGTGCGGAACTAGATCTTTTGAGAGTTTTAAGGCATCTCGGTACGCCTCGAACCGGTCATTGATGGAGCCAGGCTGCAGGCGTCCGCCACGTTCGGTGATCCATAGGGCCGGGTGGTCGGGAAATCCGAAGCGCGGCCGGACGTTCTCGACGTAGTCGGTGACCGCCTCAACAGCCCAGTCCATCACCGAGAGCACGTTCCTCCGTCGCGGCGGCTGCCCCTTCTTCGCCTTGCCATAACGGACGTTGAGTGTGCCGTATCGGCCGAACTGCGGAGCCTTCGGATTGCGTCCGAAGTCGACGACGTCCAGCTTGGACGTCTCGGTCCGGCGAAGCCCCCACCCGTAGATGACCTTGAAAAGGGTGGCGTCGCGGTAGGCGGCGAGGGCGCCTTTGCGCTCGGACTTCACAGCGCGTGCGACCTGGTCGTCGGCGTAGTCGAGGAAGCGCTGCAGTTCTTCGCGGGTGAACGGCCTCGCTTCCGGATCCCCCTCGTAATCCTGCAGGTGAGGGAGCGTGTTCCACTCATGGGCGACCGCCACCGGGTGGGTGCCGAAGGCTTCCTCGCAGGCAGTTCCCCACCCGTAGCGGGCGTCGATGAGGAACTCGGTGAACAGCCGGACGTCGCCCCGGTAGCTGCGGATCGTCGACGGCGCCAGATGCTTCTCGCCCGCCAGAGAGGCCGACCACTCGTCCATGTGGGCCGGCGACCACTGCCACGGGTACTCGTTCGCGAACTCAAGGAACCGGCGCACCAGCCGCATCCGCGGCTCGATCGTCTCGTCCTTCAGCCCTCGCGACTTCTGCTGAGCCCTCCAGCCCCGCAGCATCGCGTCGAACATTGCGTCCTCCGGACGCAGTTGGACCACGCCGGAGACGAGCTCCATGTGAGCCGCCCCGGCCAGGGCCACCTTCTGCTGATGCACCACTCCAGACCATCCCTTCTGGAGGGCAGATCATGCATCAGGCGGGATCTGTCTGGCAACATGCCTGCTCAGGCCGTTAGTTCGTAGTAGCGTTGGAGTTCGCCAGCCCATCGACCTGAGCTCGCGACCTGCGGCTTCTCGCCCATTTGATGCAATTCCCGAGGGTTCTTGTAGCCGATGGTGACGCTAATGTTCTGGTGGCCGGCGATGACCTGGGCGATGTGCGGTGGCAGCCCGTTCATGATGGCGTCGGTGATGAAGATCCTTCTGAAGTCGTGCGGCGTGCAGTGCAGTGGTGTGCCGTCGGCATCGACGAGCCCGGTCCGCGTCAGGGCTTGGTCAAGCAGAGTGGAGATGCGTTCGCGGCCAATCCGGTGCGGTTCGGCGCCGACACGGTGCTGGAACAGCAGCGGGGCCGGGTCCATCCAGACCAGCTCGTGGTAGTCACGGGCGCGGATCAGCGGCACTGTGCCGTCGGCGCCGCGGATTCGGCAGATGATCGTCGACAGCACGTCGGCCAGTTCCGGGCCGACGACCAGGAGTCGTTCGACATCGGTCTTGGACGGGGCGATCTGCAGCAGCGGCACGATCTCGCCGGTGGTGGGGAGCGGGTATTGGACCAGGCTGTGGTGGCTGAGCTCCAGCATCTCCTCGATGCGGATTCCGGTCAGCCGCAACACTTCAATGATCGCCCAGGCCCAGAAGGCGTGGTTCTCCTCGCGGTTGAGGAGCCGCTGTCGGCCTGTGACCGGATCAGTGGCCCAGATGTTTTCCGGCGTGGCGTGGGGGCGATGTGTGCGGATCAGGGTCTGGCCGACGGCGTTGAACTCCTGGCCGGGTGGAACCTGGCGGCCGGCGGCCAGGAGTGTCTCGGCTTCTTTGCGGTGCTCGTAGGTGGAGCGCACGAGGGCTGGCAGGATCGGCAGCCGCTCTCGGGTCCGGGCGTCCATCCGGGCCTTGCGGCGTCGGGTGGCTTTCCGTCGGTCGAGGTCGTGCTGGCTCACCGGGCTGGGCGCGACCCACGGTCCCCAGCGGGCGGGGTCCTCCAGTGCCCACTGCGCGAGATCCAGATAGAAGGCGCGCACCGTTGCCAGAGTGTCGTGGTAGTTGAGGCGTTCGACCGTCACCTCGATCCGCTGCCCCTCCCCGGCTGTGATCTTCTTGGTTCTGGTCTGCAGGCGCTGCTTCCAGGCCGTCGCCGTAGCCGGGTCCAGGCGCAGTGAGGCGATGCCGGCGTGGTGCTGTTCCAGGTTCGTCCAGAAGCTCTTGGCCAGGTGATAGACCTCACCGCGTAGCGTGGAGTAGTCGAGGGCGGGCTGCCGCTCCTTGAGGTAGTCCACCAGCAGGTCGCGGATCGGGCGGCAGGCGATCGGGTAGCGATCGACGAGTGCCTCGACAGCAAGCTGGCCGTTGCTCGTGATCTCCCGCAGCGTCGGAACGTCGGGGCCGAAGACCCCCAGCTCTCGCAGGACCCGGAACGCGGCTGAGCCCAGGCGCCGTTCTCCGCGCAGGGAGTACTCGACGTCCAGGGACTCCAGCAGGTCGCCGACGGTGATGTCGGCCATCGTCCCGCCTTTGGCCGCGATGATCACTGCGAGGCGGAACACGATGTGCTCACGCGCGTCGTCGGTGATCCCGGGGTCCTGGCGGCAGAACCGGTCGACGCGGTCGAAGCCTGCGGTGTCGCGGGACCAGATCATGTTCCGGGCGACCTTGCGCTTCTTTCCGCCGGTGAAGAGCCAGGCCAGCGAGGGGCGTATCACGTCGGCCCCGACCAAGATGATCAGGGCGCTGGTCATGGTCTCAAGCCGTGTCCCGGCCGTCGGCCCAACGCTCGCCGGCTGCGTCCGCGCCGCTGGCCAGCCATCGCTGCTGCCAGTTGTCTCCGGGCTGCTCTTGCAGCCACTCCAGCAGCAGCGTGAGCCCGCGGCGGCGGAAGTTGTGGCTGCGCGGCGTCTCCGTGCGGGGAGACGCCGCCGCCCACAGCTTCAGCACCTGCTCAGTCAGCTGTCTGGTGGCCGGCCAGTCATCAGGCACCGGACGAGCCGGGTAGCGGTCACCGATCGCTGCCGCCGAGGTCGACGCGTTGATGGTCCCCGTGCTCATCGGGCCTCCCTGGCGAAGAGCACGTCCAGCGTCCGCTGGTCGTAGCCGGGAGCCGGCGTCGGCTCTTGCCGCGCCGCAGCCTGCCGCGTCTGCTCGGCGTGGTGGGCCAGCACCCTCCTGATCACATCCTCTTTCCGGGGCGTCAGGTAGATCTGCGTCGTGGTCAGCAATGCGTGGCCGAGGACCAGTTGCACGTCAGTCAGCGGAAGCATCGGATCCTCCGCCATCCGGTAGGCCGCGGTGTGCCGCAGAGCGTGCAGCGTGGCCGAGGTGCCAGCCGCGGCGTTCACCCGCTCGAACATCCGGTGTGCGGCGTGGTAAGTCAGCGGACGCATCGGCCGCCGCAACGTCCACCACAGGGGAAGCCTGCGCCCCTTCGGGATCAGCCCCTCCACCTCGACCTGGTAGAGCCGCAACCACACGAACGCGTCCGTGGACGCCGGGAGCTCGGCGACCTCGCCCGTCCCCTTACGGACCACCGAGACCACTTGCCGACCCGGTTCAACCCCGCCCTGCGTCGTCGACAGCAGCTCCGAAGCCCTGGCGCCGGTGGACACGTAGAAAGCGACCAGCGCCCGGTCCCGGTGAGATGGCAGCCGCGCGAAGATCTCGTTGAACTCCTCGTCAGGGATGGACCGGGGAACACGTTTGGGCACCCGTGGCCGGTAGAGCCCGGTCCGTTCCTTGCGGAACGGCTCCATCGGGTTGTGATGCGCGTTCGGCACGGCTTCCGCGGCGGGATCGGTCGAGCGGGAACGGGTTGATCAGGATCGGGCCGCTGCTGATCCCGAGGTGGAAGTCGTAGAAGCAGCGCAGCACTGTCTCGTTATGCGCTCTCACCGAGGCCGCGAACGGAACCCCGGACGGCTTCATCACCGCAGCGTCCTCGCCGTGGCGCCAATGCGGGCGGACCGGCTTGCCGGCGATCAGCAGCCACCTGCAGAAGTCCCTTGCCTCCACGCGCGTCGCGCGGTCCCACGAGATGCCAATCGCCCACAGGAACCGGAACCACCGCAGTAGGTCCATCCCGTAGGAGCGAACTGTTGCCGCGCTGCGGCCAGCTGCTTGCAGATCACGGAAGTACGCGCTCACCGCCTCGACTGGAACCCCGTCGCAGTCAAGCAGGCGATACGGTTCCCACGAATCGCCGGTCGCTGCGAGCGAGCCCACCAGTGGGACCGCCAGGGACGCGAGATCCCGCTGCGACACCTCGTCTGTCGTCACGGGCAGCGACCGTAGAGCAACGAGCCCCGGCATGTCCTCTGAACTGCGAAAACGGCTGCAGTAGTTCAGTCAACATGAGGATGTCCGGGCCGACCGTCGCCCTCGACCACTGCGCCAGCACGAACGGTGTCTGCGGCAACGGCAAGAGAGCCTCGGCCTCCGCCGCCTCGAACACCGCGAGCGGTCCCGCCCCCTGAAGCGGGCGGCACTGGCGGCCTCCCGCAATCTCCCGGGCCCAGGTCAGGGCTTCGGCCTGCATGTGGTCGAGCGAGGTGAACTGCCGCCCGCTCCAGAACGAGTCCCGAATGTAGGGCATGGGCCGTTCCACTCTGGGCTTGTCCTTGGGATGCAGGGCTCTGGCCGGGTCCACCAACGTCCCATAGTGGGCGGCAAGTTCGGCATACGACTTGTTGATCTTCGGGTCGTAGAGGTCCGGCTTGTCCACCCCGGTCTTGAGGTTGTCCGGCACCAGACGGCGCGGAACACCGCCGAAGAACCGGAACGCGTCCACGTGCGCGAGGGTCCAGGCGTGCTGGTCCATGTGCGTCACGGGACGTACGAACATGTGCCGCGAGCAGGGCAACACCATCACGAACGCCCAGATCCGGTGCCGCTTGCCGGTCCTCGGATTGATCCACGGCCCCAGAAAGCCGTAGTCGATCTGGGCCTCCGAACCCGGCTCGACGTCCTCCCGCAGCACCGTCACCTTCGACCGGGCCGCCTCCTCGGGAAGGTTCTCCCGCACCCACCGCCGAAACGATGTCAGCGACGCCTTCAACTTCCGCTCGTCGCGCAGCCGTTGATGGATCGTGGTGACCGTCGTCGTCTCCAGCAACTGCTTGACGTACTCGCGGTGCTCTTCGATCTCCGGCCAGGTCAACTGGTTCAACCGCCGGCTGGCCAGGTCCGGGAACCAGCTCTTGATCAGCTTGGACCAGTCCGCCTCACTCATGGGCGGCCCGCCCGGGGCCATCCCGGCCGCCTCCGCCGGCCCCAGGTACTTCCTGATCGTCTTGCGGTCCACCCCCAACGAGGTCGCCACCTGACTCTTGGAACGGCCCGCGTACCAGTGCACGTAGATCTCGACGATGTCGACCACGGTGAAGGTTCTCCTTGCCATCCGGCGTGTCCGTCGGCCTCTCGGCTCGCGGGTCGACGGATCCGAAAACGCCGGGATCCTCAACCCGGCACCGGCATGCCCATGGGGAGCCAGACCAATTCGCAAGGCAGAACTAACTCAAGATCAAACCACCCTTAGCAGGGAAAACGCGTGCGAGCCCGACCATGTCCGACGCCCCCAACCACGACCGCCGTCCCCATGGGGAATCGTGGTCACGAGCCTGGGGAATTGCCCCGACACGAAAGCTCAGATCATGGGGAATTGATCGACCGTCGACAGCCGGTGATCGCCGTGGGGGCGGGCCCGCAGAAGCACTACACCGTGCAGCAGCAGCCCGCCGCGGGCAGCTGCCACTACCGCTACGAGCACGGGGAGCCGCTGGAGGATCCGAAGTGCACCCCCGGCGCGATCTCCCCGGCGGTGACCCAGGCGAACCTGAAGTCGACGATCTGCCGCAAGAACGGCTACACCTCCGGCGTGCGCCCCTCCACGTACGTGGCCGGCAAGGAGAAGAAGCTCAACGCCGCCTCCTACGGCTACACCGGCAGCATGGGCGATGCCGAGTACGACCACCTGCTATCCGGCGTCGTGACCGTGTAGCGAGTCGTATCTCCTGTTGACAGCGCCAGCGGTATGTCGCTGACAAAGCGCTTGGCGCGCAGATGACTCCGGGGTTTTCAGCTCGGGCACCAGCCGTGAAGCGGGGGTCGTGGCCCTGCTAGCGTGCCGCCGTGCCTTCGGAGATACCCCAGCTCGTTGACGAGCTTGTCGCGCAGATGAGGTCTGGTTCGGCTCGTGGCTACCGGCGGGCCATGTCGCGGTTGGGGGACACCGCGCGTGCGGGAGGTCCCGCGGGTTTGACCGCCGCGGTCGAGGCCCTTGCGCCGTGGCTGCCGGGTTTGGCGGGCGACTTCGCCAAGACGGCCGTCCTGGCGGGGGCGTGCGTCGAGTGGGGCGGTTCACCAATGGCGCTGGCCAACGTGCTGCCACAGCGTGCCGCGGAGGCGATGATGCTCAACGATCTGGTCCCGCGGTGCTGGGCCGAAGCGGCTCCTGGGCGGCCGCTGCCGGAGCAGATGAGCGCCAGTACGAAGCAACTGGTGCAGGCTCTTGTCACCCTGGCCAGACCGAAAGGGCGCCCGGACAAGGGAGACATGACCCGGATCGCCATGTCCTGGTTCGACATGGAGGACTGGCTCAAGGCGCTGATCACCGTCTTGGGGCACGGTCCCTTCCGGGCAGCGGTGCCCACTGAGGTCAAGGCCGAGCTGCGGGAGTACGCCGCAGCGGTCGCCGACCGGTCGCAGCGCGCTGCCTGGGTCAGAGACTTGGCTGCCGTCCTGGACGACGAGCCGCTGGTCGTCCTCAACCCCCGTGCACGTAGGGGGTATGCCCTCACGATGAGCGGTGTCGGGGACAACTTTCAGCTGCACACCCTGCTCGCGGACCGGCTCATGGGCGACTGCGGCGAAGGCATGGTTCAAGGAGTGCGCCCCGACCGCTCGTGGGTCGAGGCAGCGACGGACGCCGACCCGTACCTCGGCCCTGATAGTCCGGCGCTCCGCCGTTTCCGCCTTTTCGACGGCCATGGCGCCTACGTCTTCCCGGAAGGGGTGCCCGCCGACATCAAGCCGCTCGAGGGCACCCGCGTGCTGGTACTGCACCCACCGAACGGAGACTTTGGCATGGGCGTCGGCCGGGTCTTCCGGAATATGATCCCCACCCTCAACCTTGATCGGGTCCTGGGACCGGACGAGGCGGAGTTCTGGCTCACTCGCATAACCCCCGCCGTCGAGAACGACTTCATGGCTAACTAATAAATCCGCTCTGGAGCTGTCGTCGAAGTGCGAGGAGCTCACCGTGGGCCGCGGCGAGGGCGGCTTGCAACTGGGCGACGTCTTCGTGGTGTTTGCGGCGCTCAGTGGCGAGTTGCTGAGTGAGTCGGCGGACCAGGGTGCTGGAGGCAGCCTCGGCGTCGGGGTGGCCGGTGGCTTCATCGGGGGCGGTATCGCGTCGTGCCCTGCGGAGGGCCTCGACCTGCGGGCGCAGGACAGGGTGCCGGTAGATGAAGTCGGTGGACACGCCAGCCGCCTTGGCGATCGAGGTTACGCTCACCGGCGTGCGGGTTTTGCGGGCTTCTCTCAGCGCCTTCTCAACGGCGCTCTCGGCTCGTTCCCGGCGCTGGCGGGCGGCCGTTGCCAGGGCCTCGGTGCTTCGGTTCATGCGCCTTCCGTGATGTTCTCGGTGGGTTCGAGGGAGAGCCGTCGTTGCGGGGCGCCGGCGTCGCGGACTGGCACGGTGGTGCCATCGGAGCGGCGGATGCGTTCGATGGCGAGCAGGACGCCGTCGAGGGCGGCAACTTCTTCGGTGTCATAGCGAGGACGTGGAGATGAAATGGGGCATCCACCCGCAGGGCGATGAGCGGGCTCAGTGGTGACGGGCGAAGAGCGCACCGCCTTGCTGGTCCTCATCAGCGGGCGCTTCCGTGTGGAGCTGCCCGGGCGCAGCGTTCTCCTCGCTGATCAGGGGGACTACGTCATGTGGGGCCGGGACGTCGATCACTCCTGGTTCGCGGAGGAAGAGTCCGTGGTTTTGACGGTCCGCTGGCCTTCTATCCCCGGCTACACGTGACCGATGAGAACGATCCCGCTGCTGGTCATAGCCGTTCGTTCAGCTGGCCTTCAACGACGCCGGAACTCCAGGGGAGGGTGAGGCTGGCGGTGACGGCGTCGAGATCTTGGAGGAGGAAACCAGCGGAGCCCTTCATCGGCTTCGGCGCGTCCTGCTCGGCCTGCCGGATCCACTCCGGCAACAGGTATCCGCGCTGGTGACGGACCAGGTCAGAAACGTCCGAGCTGTACTCGGAGTCTCGGGATCCTGGCCCCCGTCGAGGAAGGCAAGTGCAGCGTAGTGGTGGGGTGTCATGGGGTTCTGAACTGCGGGTCCGCACACGGTGATCCCATGCGTGCCGTCCGGCGTCTGTGCACGTATGCGCGCTGCAATGGCCTGCCTGGGACGTGCAGCGTGCAGAGAACGCCCGGGGACAGTCGGCGGTCCTCCCTCCGCTGTCCTTGTTGCGGTGAGCCTGTTGCAGGTGTGCCGGTGCTGGACATGTAAGGGCAGACGCCAGGGAAGGAAGTTATGCCCATCGATACCGAGGCCCAGTTCACCGACGTGTACCGGGCTCACTACGGGGACGTGCTGCGGTTCGTACGCCGTCGTGCCGACCCGATGACCGTCGACGACATCGTGGGAGAGACGTTTCTCGCTGCCTGGCGCCGCAGACGCGAGCTGCCCGATGACCCGCGGCCGTGGCTGTTTGGCACCGCCCGCAAGCTCATGCTCAACGCGCATCGAGGGCTTCGCCGGCAGTCCGCCCTCGTGGTCCAGATCCAGCGGGCCGCCGCGGCCGACGGCCACGAGTCCATGGCCGACGTGGCCATCCAGGTCGAGGGCCGGATCGACCTCGTTGCCGCCTGGCGGTCGCTCGCCCCGGCCGACCAGGAGGTCCTCGCGCTGAACGTCTGGGAGCAACTCGACGCCCGGGACGCGGCGAAGGTTCTCGGCTGCACCCGCGCCGCCTACGCCATGCGCCTGACCCGCGCCAAGCGACGTCTCGCCGGCCGTCTCAACCCCGCTGCACCGGCATCGCCCGCCCTCTCCCTGACGCACTGACAGGAGCCCTTCATGGACAACGACCTCCTCTCCCGGCTCGCCGAACTCGACGCCGCCCCGCCCGGTGAGCCCTCCGCCGCAGACCGGGACCGCGAGGAACGGCTGCTGCGGACCGTTCTGAGCGACACCGGGCGGCCCGGACGGTGGGCCGGGACGGCGTTCCGCCACCCCTCCATGCGGCGCGTGGCATTCACCCTGGCTGGCGCCCTTGCTGCGTGCGCCGTGGTGGTGACTGTGACGAGCAGCCCGCCCGCACCAGGCAGCCCGCCCGCCCCGGGCGGCTTGGGACCGCTGTCGTCGGCGGAAGTGGCCACCTGGACCGGCACGGCCGGCGGCCTGGAGGACGTCGCCTACCGGCAGCGCTCGTCAGCGATCTCGTGGTGCGTCAGGGCGACGAAGAAGGCTTCCGGGGAAGGGGGCCCAGGCACCGTCGACAACGCGGACGTCCGCGGCACCGTCGTTTCCATGATCGTCACGTATTACGGCCATCCGGTGTACTGCCTGGCCGGCCCGCACGGCACCGGCTTGGCGGCGGCTGTCGATGCGGTCTCCGAGGTCTCCCCGGCCGGCGTCACGCTGGACACGCAAGGTGCCCGCGGCAGTGGTTCAGCCCGAGTCCGCTACGTGGTCGGATCGATGGGCCGCGACGTGAAGAAGATCACCGTGCGCGACCACGGACACACCGTCCACGCCACGGTGGAGATGATCCGAAGTTCCCTGCCGTACGGCCGGTGGACCGCCTGGTGGCCGGACGGCGCCCCCGACAGCCCGCTGACCGGCACTCTCACCCTCACACTCACCGACGGCAGGACCCGGACCATCGACGCGGCCTCACTGACGACGTAGCCCGGCCGCACACCTGGCCACAGCAGCGGCCTGCCATCAGCATGGGGAAGGTCAGGTTGTCACCCGATCTTGCAGCAGACCCGAGATCGTTGGACCGTGGAGCGGACGGTGGCCTGGCTTGCAGAATGCCGTCGTCTGCACCGGCGTTATGAGCGCAAGGCCGAACTCTTCCTCGCCTTCGCCGGCATCTCCGCCACCCTCACCTGGGCGGCTTACCGGATGAGGGATTTCACTGAAGGTCTGGCTGACGGCGTGCGAGGAGGATTCCCCCGAGGGTGCTCTCGGCTGAGGTGAGCGTCCTGTGTTCGTCGACGGTGAAGCCGGCCTCGTTGAGCCAGCCAATCATCTGGCTGTGCCGGCGACGATGGACCGTGACCTTCATCGGGTGGCCGCCATAGCCCTCCGTCTTCACCTTCGAGGTGTCCCCGACATGGAAGCTGAGGAGCAGCGGTCCGCCTGGCTGCAGCACTCGGTGGAAGTGCTTGAAGACCGTGCCGATCTGTGTGTCGGGGATATGGATCAGCGAGTACCAGGCGACCAGGCCGGCTATCGAGCCATCGCTGAGGTTGAGGTCCGTCATGGAGCCGAGTTCGAACCGCAGTCCGGGGTGGTCACGCCGGGCCATCTCGATCATCCCGGGCGATAGGTCGATCCCGAACGCGTCCACACCCAGCTGGCGCAAGTGAGCGGTGATCCGCCCCGGTCCACATCCCACGTCTGCGACCGACCCCCGGCCGCGGGAACTCACCAGGTCGGCGAACAGTGCCAGGACCGCACGCTCTACGGGTGTTTCGTCCAGGAGGTTGCGCACCTGGTCCGCATAGCTCGCGGCGACGGTGTCATAGGACGTCCGTGTGTCTTCCAACCAGTTGTCGGTGCTCGGTTCGTTCTCCACGCCCGCAGGCTACTCAAGAGCCCAAACGAGATGACCTCTATGCGTGTTTTGACGGCTGAGCGGCACTCAACAAGGCAGAGACGTGGCATCTGTAGGGTCGGCACCCATGGCGCTGATGAGTCGATGGACGTCCCGTGTCCTCCTGCTTGATGAACGCGATCGTCTTCTTCTGCTGTGCGGACGAGATCCGCGCAGGCCGGGAGCGAGATGGTGGTTCACCGTTGGCGGGGGCGTAGAGGACGGTGAGGATTACCTTCAAGCCGCGGTTCGCGAGGTGTGGGAGGAGACGGCGCTCTCTCTGGCTGTGGGGCGGCTGAACCGGGTTGTCTGGACTCGACAGGCGGTCTTCAGTGTCGACGGCCAGGGATTTGACCAGTACGAGGAGTACCGCCTCGCCCGCATCAGCTCTGACGAGGCGCACGCGATGAAGATCGATACGGAAGAAGCCCGCCATGGATTCCGCTGGTGGGCCATCGAGGAACTGGCCACGACGCTGGAAACGGTCCGCCCCAAGAATCTGGCTTCGCTCATGGCCAATGTGCTGAAATCCAGTGAAGTCGGTCAAGTCCCTCTGCATCTGGGGAACTTCAACGAGGACACCGACCCCGAGTAGACCGTGCTTTCCTGCATTGCAGCCCAGCGCG
>NZ_JBEXDZ010000106.1:0-33153 GCF_040606085.1 Streptomyces sp. NPDC005485
GCCCTCGGCGTCGTACGACCGTGTGCGGCGGGTCAGTCGCGCTCGGCGCCGCCCAGGTGGTGCACCCGGACCATGTTGGTGGTGCCGGCCACGCCGGGGGGCGAACCGGCGGTGATGATCAGGGTGTCGCCCTGGTGGAAGCGGCCGAGCTTGAGGACCTCGCCGTCGACCAGGTCGACCATCTCGTCGGTGCTGTTGACGAACGGCACCACGTGCGGCTCCACGCCCCAGCTGAGCGTCAGCTGGTTGCGGGTGCTCTCCTCGGTGGTGAAGGCCAGGATCGGCTGGGCCGCGCGATAGCGGGACAGCCGGCGGGCGGTGTCACCGGACTTGGTGAAGGCCACCAGCCCCTTGCCGCCGAGGAAGTCGGCGATCTCGCAGGCGGCGCGGGCGACCGAACCACCCTGCGTACGGGGCTTCTTGCCCGGGACGAGCGGCTGGAGCCCCTTCGACAGCAGCTCCTCCTCGGCGGCCTGGACGATCTTCGACATCGTCTTGACCGTCTCGATCGGGTACGCGCCCACGCTCGACTCGGCGGACAGCATGACCGCGTCGGCGCCGTCGAGGATCGCGTTGGCGACGTCGGAGGCCTCGGCGCGCGTCGGGCGGGAGTTGGTGATCATCGACTCCATCATCTGGGTCGCGACGATCACCGGCTTGGCGTTGCGGCGGCACAGCTCCACGAGGCGCTTCTGCACCATCGGGACCTTCTCCAGGGGGTACTCGACCGCGAGGTCGCCGCGGGCCACCATGACCGCGTCGAACGCCGCGACGACGCCCTCCATGTGCTCGACCGCCTGCGGCTTCTCCACCTTGGCGATGACGGGGACCCGGCGGCCCTCCTCGTCCATCACCTTGTGGACGTCGTTGACGTCGTTGGCGTCGCGCACGAAGGAGAGGGCGACCATGTCGCAGCCCATCCGCAGGGCGAAGCGCAGGTCCTCCACGTCCTTCTCGGACAGTGCGGGCACGTTCACGGCCGCGCCGGGCAGGTTGATGCCCTTGTGGTCCGAGATGACGCCGCCCTCGATGACGACCGTCTTCACCCGGGGGCCCTCGACCGCGAGGACCTTCAGCTCGACGTTGCCGTCGTTGATCAGGATCGGGTCGCCCTCGGAGACGTCACCGGGCAGGCCCTTGTAGGTCGTGCCGCAGATCGTCTTGTCGCCGGGGACGTCCTCGGCGGTGATGGTGAACTCGTCACCCCGCACCAGCTCGACGGGACCCTCGGCGAAGGTCTCCAGGCGGATCTTCGGGCCCTGGAGGTCGGCGAGCACACCGATGGCCTTGCCGGTCTCGGCGGAGGCGGCCCGGACGCGGTCGTACCGCCCCTGGTGCTCGGAGTGCGTGCCATGGCTGAAGTTGAAGCGGGCCACGTTCATGCCGGCCTCGATCAGCGCGACGAGCTGCTCATGGGAGTCGACCGCGGGGCCGAGAGTACAGACGATTTTCGAACGGCGCATGGGGCGATCCTATCGGTTTGTTTCGCTGCGGAATATTCCGTCTGGCGGAAGATACAAAAGGGCGGGATGCCGCTCAGGTGAGGTCGTGGGACGCGCCCACGAGTGCGTACGTCTGCGTGGCGATCTCCAGTTCCTCGTCGGTCGGCACCACGGCCACCGCGACCCGCGCGTACTCGGGCGAGATGAGCCTAGGCCCGTCGCCTCGTGCCGCGTTCAGGTCTCCGTCGACCGTCAGGCCCAGCTCCTCCAGACCGGCGACCGCGGCCTCGCGCACCGGGGCGGCGTTCTCGCCGACTCCGGCGGTGAAGGCGACCGCGTCCACGCGGCCGAGCACCGCGTAGTAGGCGCCGATGTACTTCTTCAGGCGGTGGACGTAGATGTCGAAGGCGAGCCGCGCCCGCTCGTCGCCCTCGTCGACACGGCGGCGGATCTCCCGCATGTCGTTGTCGCCGCACAGACCGATCAGGCCGCTCCTCTTGTTGAGAAGAGTGTCGATCTCGTCCGTGGACATCCCGCCAACGCGCTCCAAATGGAAGATGACGGCCGGGTCCATGTCACCGGAGCGCGTACCCATCACGAGTCCCTCCAAGGGGGTCAGCCCCATGGAGGTGTCCACGCACCTCCCGCCCCGTACGGCGGACGCGGACGCCCCGTTGCCGAGGTGCAGCACGATGACGTTCACGTCCTCGGGCGCCCTGCCCAGCAACTTCGCCGTCTCGCGGGACACATACGCGTGCGAGGTGCCGTGGAAGCCGTAGCGCCGGATGCGGTGGGCGTCCGCCGTCTCCACGTCGATCGCGTAGCGCGCCGCCGACTCCGGCATCGTCGTGTGGAACGCGGTGTCGAAGACGGCCACCTGGGGGAGGTCCGGGCGCAGCGCCTGAGCCGTACGGATGCCGGTCAGGTTCGCCGGGTTGTGCAGCGGCGCCACCGGGATCAGGCGCTCGATCTCGGCGAGTACGGCGTCGTCGATGACCGTCGGCTCGGTGAAGGCCAGGCCGCCGTGCACCACCCGGTGGCCGATCGCGGCGAGCTCGGGGGAGTCCAGGCCGAGCCCGTCCCTGGCCAGCTCCTCGGCGACGGCCTTCAGGGCGGCCTCGTGGTCGGCGACGGGGCCGGTCGTCTCGCGCGCCCCGCCCCCGAGCAGGGGCGTGTGCCTGAGCCGTGAGGTCTCCTCGCCGATCCGCTCGACGAGGCCCACGGCGAGCCGGCTGCTGTCGCGCATGTCGAGCAGCTGGTACTTGACCGACGACGAGCCGGAGTTGAGAACGAGGACGCGGGACGCGGTCACTGCTGGAAAGCCTTCTGGTCGGAGGTCTGGGCCTGGATCGCCGTGATGGCGACGGTGTTGACGATGTCCTGGACGAGGGCGCCGCGGGACAGGTCGTTGACGGGCTTGCGCAGGCCCTGCAGGACCGGGCCGACGGCGATCGCGCCGGCCGAGCGCTGCACGGCCTTGTAGGTGTTGTTGCCGGTGTTGAGGTCCGGGAAGATCAGCACGGACGCCTGCCCGGCCACGTCCGACTCCGGCAGCTTGGTCGCCGCGACGGACGGCTCGACCGCGGCGTCGTACTGGATCGGCCCCTCGATCTTCAGGTCGTCACGGCGCAGTCGTACGAGATCGGTCGCCTCCCGCACCTTGTCGACGTCCGCGCCCGTGCCGGAGGTTCCCGTCGAGTACGACAGCATCGCGATCCGCGGCTCGACGCCGAACTGCCGGGCGGTGGCGGCCGACTGGATGGCGATGTCGCAGAGCTGCTCGGCGTTCGGGTCGGGGTTCACGGCGCAGTCGCCGTAGACGAGGACCTTGTCGGCGAGGCACATGAAGAAGACGGACGACACGATCTTCGTGTCCGGCTTGGTCTTGATGATCTCGAAGGCGGGCCGGATGGTGGCGGCCGTGGAGTGCACGGACCCGGAGACCATCCCGTCGGCCAGGCCCTCCTGGACCATGAGGGTGCCGAAGTAGTTGACGTCCGCGACGACGTCATGGGCGAGCTCCACGGTCACACCCTTGTGAGCCCGCAGCTGCGCGTACTTCTCGGCGAACCGGTCGCGCAGCTCGGAGGTGGCCGGGTCGATCAACTGGCAGCCGACGAGGTCGATGCCGAGGTCGGCGGCCTTCTTGCGGATCTGGTCGACAGGACCGAGCAGCGTCAGCTCGCAGACGCCCCGGCGCAGCAGTACCTCGGCGGCGTGCAGCACGCGGGCCTCGGTGCCCTCGGGCAGCACGACGCGGCGCTTGTCGGTGCGGGCCTGCTCCAGGAGCTTGTGCTCGAACATCATCGGGGTCAGACGGTCGCTGTTGGGGGCGGACACCCGCTTCAGCAGGTCGCCCGTGTCGACGTACCGCTCGAAGAGGCCGAGCGCGGTCTCCGCCTTGCGGGGCGTGGCCGCGTTCAACTTGCCTTCCAGGGCGAAGAGTTCGGCCGCGGTGGGGAAACTGGTGCCGGGGACCGAGAGCACCGGGGTGCCGGGCGCGAGGCGCGCCGCGAGGGTGAGGACCTCGTCCGTGGGCCGCTCGTCGAGCGTGAGCAGCACGCCGGCTATCGGGGGAGTGCCGGCGCTGTGCGCGGCCAGCGCGCCCACCACCAGGTCGGCGCGGTCGCCCGGGGTCACCACCAGGCAGCCGGGGGTCAGCGCGGTCAGGAAGTTCGGCAGCATCGCACCGCCGAAGACGAAGTCGAGCGCGTCACGGGCCAGGCCCGCGTCGTCGCCGAGCAGTACCTTCGCGCCGAGGGCGTGGGTGATCTGCGAGACCGTCGGCGCGGAGAGCGCGGGCTCGTCCGGCAGCACGTAACAGGGCACCGGCAGGCGGGAGTCGAGCCGCTGGTGGATCTCGGCGCGGTCCTCGCGGGCCACCCGGTTCACGACCATGGCGAGCACGTCGCAGCCGAGCCCGTCGTAGGCGCGGTAGGCGTTGCGGGTCTCGGCGCGCACCGATTCCGAGGTCTGGCCGCGGCCGCCCACCACCGGGATGACGGAGGCGCCGAACTCGTTCGCCAGCCGGGCGTTGAGGGCCAGCTCGTCCGGCAGCTGGGTGGCGGCGAAGTCCGTACCGAGGACGAGGACGACGTCGTAGTCGTCCGCGACCCGGTGGAACCGCTCGACGAGGGTGGAGACCAGCTCGTCCGTGCCCTGCTCGGCCTGGAGGGCGGACGCCTCGTGGTAGTCCATGCCGTACACCGTCGCCGGGTCCTGCGCCAGCCGGTAGCGGGCGCGCAGCAGCTCGAAGAGCCGGTCCGGGCCGTCGTGGACGAGCGGGCGAAACACCCCCACCCGGTCGACCTGTCGGGTCAGGAGTTCCATGACTCCCAGCTCGACGACCTGACGGCCGTCGCCGCGGTCGATCCCGGTCACGTACACGCTGCGCGTCACGCGTGCTCTCCGTTTCCTCGTCTTCGTCTTTGTCGTCTTCTTCGTCGCCCGGATTCTCTGTCGTTCCTGGTGGCCCGGAACTCGCCCGCCGGGGTGACGAGAATCCTCTTGACAATACCTCCGGGGCTGGATAAGGCGCCCGTCAGCAGGTGGGAGGGGGTCGGGCGGGTGGAAGCGGCGGCGCTCCCCGTGCCGTGAAACAATCGGACCGGCTCATACGAACCAGCAGCGAGCAGGAGACACAGCGCGATGCGTATCGGAGTTCTCACCGCAGGCGGCGACTGCCCCGGCCTGAACGCAGTGATCCGGTCGGTCGTGCACCGGGCGGTCGACCATTTCGAGGACGAGGTCATCGGCTTCGAGGACGGCTTCGGCGGTCTGCTCGACGGCCGCTACCGCTCCCTCGACCTCAACGCGGTCAGCGGCATCCTGGCCCGCGGCGGCACCATCCTCGGCTCCTCCCGCCTGGAACGCACCCGGCTGCGCGAGGCCTGCGAGAACGCGCCCGACATCGCCCGCGAGTTCGGCATCGACGCGCTGATCCCGATCGGCGGCGAGGGCACGCTGACCGCGGCCCGCATGCTCTCGGACGCGGGCCTTCCGGTCGTCGGCGTCCCGAAGACGATCGACAACGACATCTCCGCGACGGACCGCACCTTCGGCTTCGACACGGCGGTCGGAGTGGCCACGGAGGCCATGGACCGCCTCAAGACCACCGCCGAGTCCCACCAGCGCGTGATGGTCGTCGAGGTCATGGGCCGGCACGCCGGCTGGATCGCCCTGGAGTCCGGCATGGCCGGCGGCGCCCACGGCATCTGCCTGCCCGAGCGCCCCTTCGACCCCGCCGACCTGGTCGCGATGGTCGAGGAGCGCTTCGCCCGCGGCAAGAAGTTCGCCGTCATCTGCGTGGCCGAGGGCGCCCACCCCATCGAGGGCACCATGGACTACGGCAAGGGTGACATCGACCAGTTCGGCCACGAGCGCTTCCAAGGCATCGGCACGGCCCTCGCGTACGAGCTGGAGCGCCGCCTCGGCAAGGAGGCGAAGCCGGTCATCCTCGGCCACGTCCAGCGCGGCGGCACGCCGACCGCGTACGACCGTGTGCTGGCCACCCGCTTCGGCTGGCACGCGGTGGAGGCCGCGCACCGCGGCGACTTCGGCCGCATGACCGCGCTGCGCGGCACCGACATCGTGATGGCGCCGCTCGCGGAAGCGGTCACGGAGCTGAAGACGGTGCCGAAGGACCGGATGGACGAGGCGGAGTCGGTTTTCTAGTCGCCAGTCACCGGTTGCTGGTCGCCGGGCCGGTCGCTGCGTGTGCTCAGTACGTGTTCCTCTGGATCATCGACCAGAAGTGGTCGACGACCTGGTCCAGGAAGTCGCGTCCCGAGTCGCTGGAGTCGGCGGCGGCCGAGCCTGTGCCCCAGCTGAGGGTGGCCACCATCAGCCCGTGGTACTCCGTGTGCATCTCCAGGAGGGCGGCCTCCAGCAGCCGCCGGTCCAGGGGCACCATCTTCGCGACCGGTTTGACGTACGCCTGCCAGCGTGTCGTCATCGCGCTGCGCAGCAGCTCGGCGAGCTTGTCGTCGCGGCCGGTGACCGTGATGAAGTCGGGCAGCGAGAGCTCCAGTACGTCCGCGAGGGCGGCCGACTGCCGCTCGTTGCCGCGCCACTCGTCGGTCTCCTCCATCCGCTGGTAGGCGAGGAGTTCGAGGCCGACGGTACGGGCGACGTCCTCAGGGGCGAGACCGCGCGAGATCCGGTGCTCGCGCAAGGTCCGCGGCGCGCCGATGAGTTCGCCCGGCGCACACCACAACACGCCCGCGAGCGCGGTCAGTTCGGGGCTGCTCGGCGTCATGGTGCCGCGCTCCCACGCGGTGACGAGATCGGGCGTGACGTACGGCATCCCGTACGAGGCGCGCATCCCGTACGCGACATGCTCGGGCCCCATGCCGAGCGCCGCCCTCAGTTTGCGGGCGGCCGGAGCGTTGAAGGGCGGGGTGGGCTGCTGGACTTTCGGTCGGTGCACGCGCACAAGGTATGGGCGCGGGGCTGCGATGACTACGGTCTGTTCGGCCACAATCACGGATTGTAGGAACATACGGTTTCGGCCGGGGGTGGGGGCGGGGCGCGTGTGGCCGAAGATCGTCCGGCGATTCGCGGGGTGCGGCGCCCAGCACGGCGCGCGTGCGGCCCGAGCGGGCGGCCGGAAAGCGCGGACGCGGTGAATGGCAAGGTAGAGGGGCATATTCGCGAACGGCTGCCGGCCCCGAACTTCTAACACCTCGCCACGGTCGGCCCCGACGGCGCGCCCCAGGTCTCGCCCATGCGGGCGGGCATCGAAGGTGAGTACGTCATGGTCAACACGTCGATCGGCCGTGTGGAGGAGGAGAACCTCCGGCGCAATCCGAACGTTTCGGCGGAGCGGTCCATGGACCGGCTCGCGCAGAAGTAGGTTGGCGTGGCTTGCGGCGATTGCGTGTATGGCGGGCGTATCGCAAACCGGATACGCCCGCGATACGGCCTTCCGCCTTCAATGCAGGCATGGATCACAGCGCATCACTGTCAGCCCCGGCCCGTCGTACGCGCAGGATCGTGCTCGTCGCTCTGGCGATCCTCAGTGCGGCGATCGCCGCGTTCGGCCCGCTCGACACGCCACTGAGGATGCTGGCCATGCCGCTGCACAGGCCGGGGTGGTACGTCTGGTTCTGCACGTTCAACGGGGTGGCGCTCATCACGGTGCTCGCACTGCCGCCGGCCGCACTGGCCGTGTGGGTTCTGGCGCGCCGTCGCAGGGCCGGCGGCGTCACGTCGCCGTGGCGGATGTCGGTGGCCGAGGTCGGCATCGTCTACGGGACGATGCCGTGGGTCTGGATCATCCTGCTGCCGGGCGACGAGTCCGGCGCCGTCGTGAGCCTGGTACCGCTGCGCGACCTGCACACGATGGACACGGGCCAGGTCGTCGGAAACCTGCTGGTCTTCGCGGCGCTGGGGTTGCTCGTTCCGCTGCGGTACGCGGCGCTGGCGTCGGTGCCCCGGGTGCTGGCGCTCGCGGCGGGCTGCTCGGTCCTGGTCGAGACCGCGCAGTACGTCCTGCGGCTGGACCGGGTGTCCTCGGTGGACGACGTACTGCTCAACACCGTCGGCGCCGGGCTGGCCGCACTGGCATCGCGCCCCTGGTGGCGCACCACGGCCGAAACGGCGTAGCGACGGTGCCCGCTAGGGGGACTCGGGGCTCGTGGGCAGTTCCACGGTGACGCGGATCCCGCCGGCGGGGCGCGGGGCGAGGGTGAGCGTGCCGTCGTGTGCCTGGGTGATGGTTTTTACGATGGCCAGGCCGAGGCCGACGCCTGCCTGGTCGGCGTGGATGCGCTCGGTGCCACGCCGGAAGGGTTCGGTGAGGGTCGACACCAGCTGGGGGGTGAGCCTCTCGCCGGTGTTTTCGACAGTGAGCACCACCGCCTCGGGGCGGACGCCGGTATGCACCCACACGGTGCCCTGTACGGGCAGGTTGTGGACGATCGCGTTGTGCACGAGGTTCGTGGTCAGCTGCAGCAGAAGCGCCTGCGATCCGGTCGTGGGCGTGATGCCGCCGGAGGTTTCGAGGGTGACACCACGCTTCTCGGCGAGGGGGAGGAGCGTTTCGGCGGCCTCTTCCGCCAGCAGGGACAGGTCGACCGGTTCTCGGGTGAAGGACCGCTGGTCGGCGCGGCTGAGCAGGAGCAGCGCTTCGACGAGGCCGATCGCACGGGTGTTGACGGTGTGGAGGCGGTCGATGACTTCGCCGGTGTCGTGTGCCGGATCGGCGCGGGCCATGTCGAGCAGTGCCTTCGAGACCGCCAGCGGGGTGCGCAACTCGTGCGAGGCGTTGGCCGCGAATCTCCGCTGTTCGGCGACGTGCGCTTCGAGCCGTACGAGCATCGCGTCGAAGGCGTCGGCGAGTTCGCGGAACTCGTCCTTGCGGCCCGGCAGTCGGATCCGGTGGGAGAGCGATCCGTTGGCGGCGGTGCGCGTGGCGTGGGTGATCCGGGTCAGCGGGGCGAGCATCCGGCCGGCCAGGACCCATCCTCCCACCAGGCCGAACAGCAGCAGGAACGCCAGTACGGCGGCCGCTCTCGGAGCGAAAACGTCCAGGAGGGCGGACCGGACGGGAAAAACACTGTGCGTGGCGTTGTCGTCGCGGCTGATGAGCGTCGCACGGTTGGGGACGTAGCGCAGGAGGAACACCCACACCGCCGCGAGCAGCAGAACACCGGCGATCATGAGGAATCCGGCGTAGCTGAGCGTGAGTTTGAGGCGAACGCTCAACCCGGGCTCCCTATCCACGGTCTCCTCCCTCGGTTCCGGCCTCTGGTTGCGCGTCGATGCGGTAGCCGACGCCTGGCACCGTGGCGATGATCCAGGGTTCGCCGAGACGCTTGCGCAGCGCCGAGACGGTGATGCGCACGGCGTTGGTGAACGGGTCGGCGTTCTCGTCCCACGCCCGTTCCAGTAGCTCTTCGGCGCTGACGACCCCGCCCTCGGCGGCGACGAGGACTTCGAGCACGGCGAACTGCTTCCTGGTCAGCGCGACATAGCGGTCGTCCCGGTAGACCTCTCTGCGGAACGGATCCAGCCGCAGCCCCGCGATCTCCTGCACCGGTGGCCTGTTGTGGGCGCGCCTTCGGTCGAGTGCTCTGAGCCTGAGCGCGAGTTCTCGCAGTTCGAAGGGTTTCGTGAGGTAGTCGTCGGCGCCGAGTCCGAACCCGGAGGCCTTGTCGTCCAGGTGGTCGGCCGCGGTGAGCATGAGGATCGGCATGCCACTGCCGGAGGCGACGATGCGCTTGGCGACCTCGTCACCGGAAGGGCCGGGGATGTCGCGGTCGAGGACGGCGATGTCGTAGGCGTTGATGCTCAGCAGTTCCAGAGCGGTGTCGCCGTCACCGGCGAGGTCGACCGCGATCGCTTCCAGGCGCAGGCCGTCGCGGATGGCCTCTGCCAGAAAGGGCTCGTCCTCGACAATCAGCACACGCATGGCCTCGATGCTACGAGTCGCCACATATCGTCGGCATACCGAAAACCGCAGACGCACCGGCAACACCACGCTGCCTTGACTGGCGGCATGACCCGAAACCCGCCATCAGCGCGAACCGCGTCCCGCCGGATTCACCGGCTCCTCGCCGTCGGCCTGGCAGCCGTCGTAGCGGCGATCGCGACAGCCCTCGGCTACCAGTCGCAGAATGCCGCATCCTCCTCCTCGACCGACCCGCCGTCCTCCTCGGCCGCGCTTGTCTCGAACGCTCCGCGCACTGAGCACCCGGGTGCGCTCGGCAAGGCCGGCGGCGCCGTCCCCGAGGGCGTCACGGTCTTCGACGACGGCTATCCCGCCTTGACCAACCTCGACCCAGAGCTGCTCCAGGCCCTTCGCACAGCGGCGAAGGCCGCCGAGGGCGACGGCGTCACGTTCTACGTCAACAGCGGCTGGCGTTCCCCGGAGCGCCAGACCCAGCTTCTTCGTGAGGCGGTCTCGAAGTACGGCTCGGAAGACGAAGCCGCCCGATGGGTGGCCACCGCGGACACGTCCCCTCATGTGTCGGGGGACGCGATCGACATCGGACACTCCGACGCCACGGCATGGCTGTCCGAACACGGTGCCGAGTACGGCCTGTGCCAGATCTACCGCAACGAACCCTGGCACTACGAACTGCGCACCCCTGCGCCCGACCGCGGCTGCCCGCGCATGTATGCCGACCCCACCCAGGACCCGAGGATGCGGCGGTGACCGGCGGCGCTGTGCCTTTGGACTCAGGGGGTGGGTGTGCCACTCGGGCGGGGATGAGGTGCGGGGCTTACGGCTGGTCCTGGGCTTCTGCGGTTTGTGTTTCTTGCGCCCGGGCGCGGGCCTCGGCGGCTTCTTCGGTGGCGCCGGCTTGCGTGAAGGCGTCGGCGGACTGGAGCCAGGCGGCGCGGGCCTCGGCGGGGCGGTGGGCGGCCTGGTGGGCGAGGGCGAGGTTGCCGACGATCTGGCCCGCCCCGTACCAGTCCTCGAATTCCCGACAGATCTTCAGGCCCTTGCTGTATGCCTCGATCGCCTCCTCCACCCGACCCGCCTTCCGCAGGGTGCTGCCGAGGGAGTTCCACGACAGGCCCTCGCGGTGGCGGTCCCCCACGGCCTGAAGCAAGTCGCGGGCGCGGTTGTGGGCGTCGATTGCCTCCCCCGCCCGCCCTGCGTCCCGCAGGGCGACACCGAGGTTGTCCCACGCCACGCCCTCGCCCTGGCGATCCCCAGCCGCCTGGTACAGGTCGCGGGCCCGGGTGTGGGCGCCGATCGCCTCCTCCACCTGCCCCCCTCTCGCCAGACCGATGCCGAGGTAGGCCCACGCCACGCCCTCGCGGTGGCGATTCCCGGCCGCCTGGTACAGGTCGCGGGCCCGGGTGTGGGCGCCGATCGCTTCCTCCAACTGCCCCGCGTTCTGCAGGGCGCTGCCGAGGCTGAGCAACGCCACTCCCTCGGCCTCGGGGTCCTCCCCACGGCGGGCCGCCTCACAGGCGGCCCGAGCGACGGCGACCCAGTCATCGAAGTACCGTCGCCACTCCAGATACACCCCCAGACACATGGCCAGCCCCACCGCAGCACCCGCGTACCGCTCCTCCTGCGCCCACTGCACCGCCGCCACCAACCCCGCGCGCTCCCCGTCCAGCCACGCCAAAGCCTCCCCCCGCCCTGCAAACAGCTCCGGCCCCGGCCCATCCGGCAACCATCGCAACCAGTCATCAGCCGCATCCGCCCACCGCCAGTAGAACTCCAGCACCCGCCCCCGAGCGGCCGCCCCCTCCTCCACCAGCCCTGGCTCCCCAGCCACCACGCCGGCCCCATACGCGCACACCAAGTCATGCAACCGCCACCGCGGAACGGAACCCGGACCACCCACACCAGGAACCGCAGTAACCAGATGAGTTGCCGCCAGCTCTTCCAGGAGGTCCAGGGCGGAGTGGGCATCGAGGTCGGTCAGGGCCGCCACCGCGTCCGTGCCGATCTCCGGAGCCGGGGCGAGGGCGAGTAGGCGCAGCATCCGGGCCTGGTCGGCCGGTAGGCGGCGGTAGGAGGCGTCCAGGACCGGGCGGAGGGCGAGGGAGCGGCCGTACTGGTCTGTCCCCAGGTTGCTGCGGTCGAACGCCGCCGTCGGGTCCTCCGCCTCCTTGATCTCGGTCACCAGTGAGCCGATGCCGCGATGGCGGCGCCTGCGCAGCATCGCCGCCGCGATCTGGAGAGCGAGGGGCAAATGGCAGCAGAGGGCGGCGAGTTCACTTAGCGCATCCGGCTCGCGGGCCGGGCGGTCATCGCGTTCGTCTGCGTCGTGGAGGGCGCGGGTGATGAGGGCGACGGACTCGGCGGGGGCCAGCGCTTCGAGGTCGATGAGGCGCACCGGGAGCGCGTCCGGGCGGTCCCGGGAGGTGATCACGACCCGGTGGTGGTCCGTGCCCGGGAGGAGGGGGAGGAACTGGGCCGGGTCCGAGGCGTTGTCGAGGATCAGCAGCATCCGGTCCCGGCGCTCGGCGAGGAGCCGGCGGTACGCGTCGTACTGGCGTGCCGGAGTAAGTGGCAGATTCGGGCCGCGTACGCCGAGCGCGTCGAGGAGGGCGAGGACCGCCTGATCGGCGGTGACCGGGTTGTCGTCGTAGCCCCGCAGGTCGACGAAGAGTGTGCCACCGAGGAAGCAGCCCTTGGAAACCGCCTGGTGAGCGGCCTCCAGGGCCAGTGCCGTCTTGCCGATGCCGCCCATGCCGGTGACGGCGAAGATGAGGAGCGGGGGTGCGGCCGTACCGTTCGGAGTGGGTTCGAGGTGGGGCAGCAGGCGGCCCAGATCTGCCACTCGTCCCGTGAATCCGGCGGGGCGGGGCGGCAGGACGGCGGTCGCTACCGGGACCGGGCCGTGGCTGCCGTGGCTACCGGTCGTCGTCCCGGCGTCCGTCGACCGACTTGGCCGTGAAGGGGCCGCTGAAGGTGCTGCCCCGGAAGTCGAGGTGGTCGCCGCCGTACGTGGAGGGGCGAAGGGGGCCCTCCTGGGAGTCGTCGGAGGCGGCCGGTGCGGGGGTCCCACCCCTGGCCGCCCTGGTCGGCCGGTGTTTGCGGAGGATCGCGACCGCCGCCGCGGCTGCCGCGTCGGCCGCCTTCGGCTGGGACCCGGACGCGTCGGCCCTCGACTTCCCGGCGTCGGCGTAGTCGCTGATGCCCCGGATGACGAGGGCGTCCAACTGGCTGCTCAGCTGCGCCGCGTGGACGACTCCGGAGCCCTCCATCTCGATCGCGGCGGCGTCGTTGTAGTGCTTCCGGAGGTGCTCGGCGATCTCCGACTTCGCGTCGGCCAGGACGATGTCGCCGACGGCGATCGGCTTGAAGTGGACCTGGCCCCGCAGGGCGAAGCGGGCGGCCTGCTCCAGGCGGTGCGAGGAGTGCCAGGCCTCGGGGCGGACCTGGAAGCCGTCAGGGGTCTGCTTGCCGCCGTGGATGCCGTACACCTTCGTACCCACCACGACGTCGCCGATCCTGATGTCCTTCTTCTTCAGGCTGCCCGCCACTCCGACGAACAACAGGACGTCAGGGCGCAGCCAGTTGACGATTCGCTCGGTGAGCACGGCGGCGTTCAGGGCGCCCGGACCGAGTTCGGCGATGGCGACGTGCCAGGGGGTGTCGGGGAGACGGCCCCATTCCACGTACGTCCCCTCGTCGTGCACGCGCTCCTCCGCGTCCGGGACGTGGGCCCGTACGGCGTCGTACTCCGACGGAAGCGCGGTCAGGATGACGACGGTGGGTTCTGTTTCCGGCACGCCATTACGGTAGCGCCAAGTGGCCTGTCCAGAGCGTGTGTTGGGTGTGCGACGGCGGCGTACTGTGAGGGCAGGCGAGGGTTCGGAGGCGGTACGGGGGACGACGCCATGGCCGAGGAGTACGACGGGGATCATCTCGATTTCCGGGGCGGTAGGTTCACGGGGTCCTTCACGGCGAAGGCCGAATACCACGAGCACGGGCCGGCACCCACCGCGCTGGACGCGCTGCCGATGCGGGTCGGCGGGTTCACCGGCAGGGACGACGAACTGCGCATGCTGCTCGACGTTCTGGAGCCGTCCGCGTCCGGCGGTCCGGAGGCGGTGCTCGTCACGGCCGTGTCGGGGCTCGGCGGCATCGGCAAGACGGCGCTCGCGGTGGAGGCGGCGCACAGGGCGTGCGCACGGGGCTGGTTTCCTGGCGGGGTGCTCTTCGTCGACCTGCACGGATACGACTACAACGAGGACTCGGTCAGCGCGGAGCAGGCTCTGGAGGCCCTGCTGCGGGCCTTGGGTACCGCGTCCCAGCACATCCCGACCAGAGTGGACGACCGGGCCGCGCTGTACCGCTCGACGCTCGCCCAGCGGGCCGGGGAGCGAGGCCCGATGCTGATCCTGGCCGACAACGTCGGACTGTCGGAGCAGGTGCGGTTCCTGCTTCCCGGTGGCGGCGCGAACCACCGCCTCCTGGTGACGTCCCGCGAACGACTGCCCCAATACGGCGCCAGGCTCCTGCCGTTGGACGAGCTGACGCCGAGATCCTCCTACGACCTCCTCGACCGGGCCCTGCGGCTCGCGAATCCGTACGACGACCGGATCCGGCAGGAGACCACAGCGGCCGAGGAACTGGCCGACCTCTGCGGGCATCTCCCCCTCGCCCTCCAGCTCGCGGCTGCCCGGCTGGCTCTGGACCGGACGAAGCCGGTCGCCGAACTCACCGCCGAACTGGCCGAGTTCCGGGATCGCCTCGACCACCTCGACGACGGCGAACGCAGTGTCCGCGCCGCCTTCGACCTCTCCTACCGCCGGCTGCCTCCCGAGCAGACCCGACTGCTCGGGCTGCTCGCCCTCGCCCCCGGACCCGAGCTGACGCCGCAGGTGATCAACGCGCTGACCGGTGCGGAAACACCACCGGTCCGGAGCCTGGACGCATTGGCTCGCGCGCATCTCATCGAGCAGGGCACCAGGCGAGGACGGTGGCGGCTGCACGACCTCGTGAAGGCGTTCGGGATCGGTGTGGTCAAGCGGGACACGTTGCTGGCGGAGGAAGGGGAGGCGGCCCGTGCGCGGGTGCTGCGGTTCTACTGCCGTTGGGCGGGGGCGGCGGATGCCCGGTTGCGTTGGCTGGCGGGCATGCCGGAACCCGAGCTGTTCGACGACCGGGCGGCCGCGCTGGCCTGGCTGGACGAGGAGCGGGCCGGGCTGGTGGCAGCCGTTCAGTGGGCGCAGGAGGAGCGGTACGGCGCGGCGGCGGTGACGCTGGCCGAACTTCTGGCCGTGTACCTGGACTGGCGGCGCTACTTCGACGACCTGATCGTGGTCAGCAGCGCGGCCCAGCAGGCCGCGGAACGCGCGCTGGAGTACCGCAGCGAGGCCGCCGCGTGGAGCAACCTCGGCAATGCCCTGGCCGGAGCGGGCCGGGTGCCGGACGCCATCGACGCTCTCACCAGCGCCCGTGAACGCTACCGGCGGGCCGGGGACCGCCACGGCGAGGCCATCGCGCTGAGCAGTCTCGGCGCGGCCCTGCGCGACGCGGGCCGGGCGCCGGAGGCGATCGACGCCCTAAACCGGGCCCTTGAGCTGTATCACCTCACCACCGGGGACCGGCATCGCGAGGCGATCGCCTGGACCACCCTCGGCCTCGCTCTGGCGCACGAGGGCCGGGTGGAGGCGGCCATCAACGCCCACACCCGCAGCCAGGAACTGTTCCGGGCCGCCGGGGACCGCCACCGCGAGGGCATCGCGTGCAACAACCTGGGCAGTGCGCTGATGCAGGTGGGGAGGGGGGAGGGAGCGATCGAGTCGTACCGCAGGGCGCTGGAGATCTACCAGGAGTTCGAGGACTGGTACCGGACCGGACGGACCCTGGAGAACCTCGCCCGGGCCCACACGGCTGCCGGTTCCCCGAACCTGTCCCGCGACTGCTGGCTACGGGCCGCCGAAGCCTTCACCCGGGCCGACGCTCCCGACCGCGCGGACGAAGCCCGCGGAGAGGCGGACGCATCCGACCGCGCCGCCGCGGCCGCCCGCGCCGAGACCGGCTGGGGCTACCCCCACAGCGCTCTCTCCTCGCCCTCCGAAGAGCCCCGGATGAGCTATGGCCTGCCGTTTGCCCTGCCCTCCGCCTGGCCCGGCACACCTCTGGACCCGACCACCGAGCGCGAACCGTCCCCTCAGCCGTGGGGCGATCAGCAGGCACAGGACGAGCAGCGCCGTTGACGGAGAAGCGGGCGGCCGGGTCCCGGCCTCGCCCTCACCCCTTGACCGCCCCACCCAAAGCAAACCCTCCACCCAACCGCCTGGCCACCAGCACATAGAGCACCAGCACCGGCGTCGAATAGATCACCGAAAACGCCGCCAGCTGCCCGTAGACAACCATCCCCCGATTCCCGAAGAACTCGTTGATGCTCACGGACGCAGGCATCTGATCCGGTGTCAGCAGCAGCATGAACGGGACGAAGAAGTTGCCCCACATCATCACGAACGAGAAGACGGTCACGACCGCGACCCCCGGTCCCATCAGCGGGAGCACGATCCGGAGCAGCGACTGGAGGGACGACGCGCCGTCCGTCCATGCCGCCTCCTCCAGCTCCTTCGGTACGCCGTCCATGAAGTTCTTCATCAGCCAGATGGCGAACGGCAGTTGGGAGGCGGCGAAGAAGAAGATGGTCCCCTGGACCGTGTCGATCAGGTTCACCTGTACGAACAACGCGTACACCGGCACCATGATCGCCGTGATCGGCAGGCTCGTCGCGAACAGGATCGTCAGCAGGAAAGGCCGGTTCAGCCGCGACCGGAAACGCGACAGCGGGTACGCCGCGAGCGTCGCGCTCACCACCGTCAGGAGCGTGCCGCCGCCGCACAGGATCAGACTGTTGAGCAGGGGCGTGAACGTGATGTCCTGCGTGAGGATCGCGTCGAAGTTGTCCAGGGTCATACCGTCCGGGGCCTTCACGCGCAGGTCGGCGTGGGCGTCCAGGGAGGACAGGATCACCCAGGCCAGGGGGAGCGCGAAGGCCGCCGCCACGGCGAGCAGACCGGCGTCCGCCGCCAGGCGGCGGGACGTGCGGCGGGAGGCGAGCGTAGGCCGCATGACCGTCACACCTCCGTTCGCAGCAGGCGCATGTAGACCACCGAGAACAGCGAACCGACCACCAGCAGCAACAACGCCACAGCCGTTCCGTAGCCGATCATGCTCTTCTGGAAGGCCTGCTCGTACATGAAGAGGGGGAGGGTCTGGCTCTTGCCGCCGGGGCCGCCCCTTGTCATCACCCAGATCAGCCCGAAGACGGACAGGGTCTGGAGCGTGTTCAGCATCAGGTTCGTGCCGATCGAGCGGCGGATCATCGGCAGCGTGATGTGCCACATCCGGCGCCAGCCACCCGCCCCGTCGACCTCCGCAGCCTCCGTGATCTCCTTCGGGATCTCGTTCAGGGCCGCCGAATAGACGAGCATCGAGAACGCCGTGCCCCGCCAGACGTTGGCGAACGACACCGCCAGGATGGGGAGCGTGAACAACCAGTTCTGGGACGGGAGATGGAGCCAGTCGAGGATGGCGTTCAGCGTTCCCTCCCGGCGGAAGAAGGCGTACAGCAGGAAGCCCGCCACCACCTCCGGCAGCACCCACGCCGTGATGACGATCCCGCCCACCAACGTCCGGACAGGCTTCGACGCCCGCTGCATCAGCGCGGCCAGCGCCAGGCCCAGCGTGTTCTGGCCGACCAGTGACGACAGCAGCGTGAACACCAGCGTCAGCCACACCGCGTTCAGGAACGCCTCGTCCTTGAACGCGGCCCGGAAGTTCTCGAACCCCACGAAGGACGAGTGGGCCTGGCCCGTCAACTGCAGGTCCGTGAAGGCGATGTAGGCGCAGTAGCCGATCGGTCCCGCCAGGAACAGGACCAGCAGGATCACGGCCGGGGTGACCGGGAGCGCGCGGGTCAGCGAGCGGCGCACGCCTCCCCGACGTGGGGGCGGGGAGGCGGACTTCGAGCCCACCGGGTGCCGCACGGGTTGCGTACCGACGCTCACTTCTTGACCACTTGGTCGTCGGTCGCCGACTTCAGCTCCTCGTCATAGCCGCTCGCCGCCTTGTCCGCCGAGCTGTCGCCCGTCGTGACGGCTTCCATCGCCTCCTGGATGGCCGTGGAGACCTTCGGATACGCCGGATACGCCGGCCGGTAGTGCGTGCTCGCCACCAGGTCGGTGAAGAACTTGATGCCGGGCTGCGCCTTCACGTACGCGGGATCGGACGCCACGTCCTGGCGTACCGCGATACCGGAGTTGGCGATGTACCACTTCTGGGCGTTCGCCTTGGTCTGCATCGTCTCGATGAACTTGAACGCCAGGTCGGGGTTGGACGCCTTCGCCGGGATCGCCCACGTCCAGCCGCCGGACATGCTCACCTTGCCGGGTGCCTGGCCGTGCTGCGTAGGCATAGGGGCCAGCCCCAACTCCTGTGACCACTCGGGCCATTCATGGCCGCCCCCCTTCAGCCAGTCCTGCGGGAGCCAGGAGCCGTCCAGGTCGATGGCGAGCTTGCCCTTGGGCAGCAGGTCACCGCGGACGATGGTCTGGATGTTGGGGTCCAGGGCGATGTCGGCGGAGGGTCCCAGTTTCTCCTTGTAGACCGTCTCCACGAACTTCAGGGAATCCTTGAAACCCTGGCCGCCTGCGATCCACTTCTTCGACGCCGTGTCGTACAGGGGATCCGATTTCCCGGCGTCCGTACCCGTCCCGTACAGCAGCATCTCGAAGCCCTGCATCGTCGCGGCCTCGCCCGCCGGCTTGCCCGTGTACACGTTCAACGGCGTGACGCCCGGGACCTTCTGCTTCACCGTGCGGGCGGCGGCGAGGACGTCGTCCCAGGTCTTCGGCTGCCAGTTCGCGGGCAGGCCGGCCTTCTTGAAGATGTCCTTGTCGAACCAGAGTCCGCGCGTGTCCGTCCCGTCCGGGACGCCGTACGTCTTCCCGTCCTGCGCCTTGGCCGCCGCCTTCGCCGTGTCGATGAACTGGTCCCAGTCCTTCCACTTGGCGAGGTACGCGTCGAGCGGCTTCAAGTACCCGCTGGTGATATCGGAGTTGATGAGGAACGTGTCCTCGTAGACCAGGTCGGGAGCCGTCTTCGGGGAGCGCAGCATCTGCTGCAGTTTCGTGTAGTACTCCGAGTCCGGTGCCTTGATCGGGACCAGCTCGACCTTCTTGCCGGGGTTGGCCTTCTCGAACTGCTTCTTGATGTCGGCCAGGTAGGTGTCCATGACCTTGACCGAGTTGTCCGTCGACTGCTTGAAGGAGATCTTGACGGTGTCCGGATCGCTTCCGGAACCCGAGCTGCACGCGGTGAGGGACGCGGCGGCGATCAGCGTTGCGAGGAGAAGTGGAGTGGCGGCGGTGGGGCGCACGGGCACGACCTCCTACTGGCCTACGTCGTTGTGGCCGGGATGGCTGCCCCGCGAACGTAAGAGGAGTGGTCTAGTCAGGTCAATGACCGTGCAGGAGCCGGGATCTTTTAAGGTGCAGGCAAGTTGCCTGCACAGTCGGTGCGTTGGGCGCCGGAACGGGGGACGCATGTCGGAACGGGACATCACCGAGGGGCAGTTGCTGCTCGCCGAGTACCAGAGCGTCAAGGACGAGCAGAAGGCGCGGATCGGGTTCCGGGACAACCTGCTCTATGTGACCCTCGCTGTGGTGGCCGCGGTCGTGGCCGCGGCCGCACAGGCCGAGCAGACGTCCATGCTGCTGGCGCTGCCGCCCGTGTGCGTCGTGCTCGGCTGGACGTACCTCGTCAACGACGAGAAGATCTCGGCGATCGGCACCTATGTCAGGAGTGACCTGGGGCCGCGCCTGGCCCAACTCGCGCAGACCGAGGTCGCGTTCCGGTGGGAGACCGCGCACCGGGGCGACCGGCGCAGGGCCTCGCGCAAGGTCATCCAGTGCGGCATCGACCTGCTCGCCTTCTGCGTCGTGCCGCTCGCGGGGCTCGCCGTCTACTGGGGTGGCGGCCAAGTCGGGGCCGGACTCCTGGCGTTGTCGATCGTCGAGGCGCTGGCGGCGGTCGGCCTCGGGGCGCAGGTCGTGTCGTACGCCCGCGGACCGGTGGCCGTACAACCTCCGGCCGTCACCGGTGGTCCACCTCAAGGGAGTTGAGAGCGGAGGCGCCTGCCTTCCGGCCGACCTGACACCCCGGGGGGCGACATGACGTCGGACGGCAGCGAGCGTGGCTTCGTCGAGGGAGTGCGGCGGTTCTTCCGGCTTCCCGGGCAGGCCGCCGGGGATCCCGCACCGGTCGTCCCGCTGGCCCAGGCCTGGCTCTTCTGCCTCGCCTTCGGGGCGTTCATGGCCGCGATCGGCTGGGGTGATCAGGTGCTCGTAATGGCCCTCGTCACCGTCTTGGCGCTGCTCGACGACGTGACCAAGGGCGTACGGTACCGCCACCCGGCGTTCGGCGGCGGGCTGCTGGTCGGGTGGGCCGCCGGTCGCCTTGCGCACGCCGCGATTCCCGCTCCTGACGACCCCGACTGGGCCGACTACCCCGGCCTCGCGGTCGGGACCCTGGCCGCCTTCGTCACCTTCGCGGCGATCACCCGCCTCCGGCCGCGCGGCCGTTGACCGGCTCCGGCCCCCGCGTCACCGTCACCCCGTCACCTTCAGCCACCGGTACTGCAACTCAGGCCGCCCCACCTGCCCGTACTGCGGACTGCGGCCCGCCCGCCCCGCATCCACCAGATGCTCCAGGTAACGCCGGGCCGTGATCCGGGAGATGCCGACCTCCTCCGCGACCCCCGCTGCCGTGAGGCCCTCGGCGGAGTCCCGCAGGGTGCGCGTGACGCGTTCCAGCGTCGGGGCGCTGAGGCCCTTCGGCAGCGCGGCCGGGCCGGGGGCGCGCAGGGTGGCCAGCGCGCGGTCCACCTCGTCCTGACCGCTGGCCTCGCCCGCCGCCGCGTGGAACTCGGCGTACCGGATGAGACGGTCGCGGAGAGTGGCGAAGGTGAACGGCTTCAGGACGTACTGCACCACCCCGAGCGAGACCCCTTCCCTTACGACCGTCAGGTCCCGCGCCGACGTCACCGCTATCACGTCCGCGTGGTACCCGGCCGCGCGCAGCGAACGGGCCAGCTGCAGGCCGTGCACATCGGGCAGGTGCAGGTCCAGGAGCAGCAGGTCCACCGGGGTGCGGTCCAGGGCACGGCGGGCTTCCGCGCCCGTGTGCGCCTTGCCCACCGCCGTGAAGCCGGGGACGCGGCCCACGTACATGACGTGCGCGTCGGCGGCGACGGGGTCGTCCTCGACGACGAGGACGCGGATGGGACGGTCGGGCGTCGTCATACGTCGCCTCCAGGCAAGGCGGGCTGGGCGGGCAGGGGGTCCTGAACGGGGCCGGGCGCGGCGGTGGCCCCGTCGCCGGCGGGCGGCACCGGCGGCCGGCCGGCCCCCACCGTAGACAACGGCAGCCGCACCGCGAACTCCGCCCCGCCCCCGGCCGCCTCGGCCACCGTCAGCGTTCCGTCGTGCCGGGCCACGGCCTGGCGGACCAGGGCGAGTCCGAGGCCGCGTCCGCCGGGGCCCGCCGGTTTCGTGGACCAGCCGCGCTGGAAGACGGCCTCGGCGTGGGCCGGGTCGACACCGGCGCCGGTGTCGGCGACCCGCAGGACGAGCCCGTCGTCGTCCGTGAACGCCGTGACCGTGACCCGGGCGCCCACCGTGCCCTGCGCCGCGTCCACCGCGTTGTCGATCAGGTTGCCGAGGACGGTGACCAGGTCGCGGGCGGGCAGCGTGTCGGGCAGGAGCCCGTCGTCGATGCCGCTGTCCTGCGACACCACCAGCTCCACACCCCGCTCGTTGGCCTGGGCCGCCTTGCCCAGCAGCAGCGCGGCGAGGACCGGTTCGCTGACCGCCGCGACGACCTGGTCGGTGAGGGTCTGGGCCAGTTCCAGTTCGGCGGTGGCGAAGTCGACCGCCTCCTCCGCGCGGTCCAGCTCGATGAGCGACACCACCGTGTGAAGCCGGTTCGCGGCCTCGTGCGCCTGCGAGCGCAGTGCCTGCGTGAAGCCCCGCTCGGAGTCCAACTCGCCCATCAGCGACTGGAGTTCGGTCACATCGCGCAGCGTCACGACCGTGCCCCGGCGCTCGCCGCCCGACACCGGCGAGGTGTTGACGACCAGCACCCGCGCCTCGGTCAGATGAACCTCGTCCACCCGGGGCTCCGCCGACAGCAGCGCGCCGGTGAGCGGGGCGGGCAGGCCCAGTTCCGCCACCGAGCGGCCCACCACGTCGCCGCTCACCCCGAGCAGTTCCCGTCCGCCGTCGTTGATCAGCGCCACCCGGTACTGCCCGTCCAGCATCAGCAGCCCCTCGCGTACGGCGTGCAGCGCGGCCTGGTGGTAGTCGTGCATGTGGCTGAGCTCGGCCGCGTTCATGCCGTGCGTCGAGCGGCGCAGCCGGGCGTTGATGACGTAGGTGCCGAGACCGCCCAGGGCCAGGGCGCCCGCCGCGACCCCGATCAGTGCGGTGACCTGGTCCTGCACCCGAGAGGTGATCACCTCGACCTTGATGCCCGCGCTGACCAGGCCGACGATCACACCGTCGTCGTAGACCGGGGTGACGGCGCGCACGGACGCGCCGAGGCTGCCCGTGTACGTCTCCGTGAAGGAGACGCCCTTCAGCGCGGGGCCGATGTGGCCCAGGAAGTGCTTGCCTATCAGCCTCTTGTCGGGGTGGGTCCAGCGGATGCCCTGCGGGTTCATGATCGTCACGAAGTCGACCCCGGTGTGCCGCTGCACCTGGAGGGCGTACGGCTGGAGGTCCTTCGTGGGGTTCGCGGTGCGGATGGCCGCCCGTACGGACGGGGCGTCCGCCACCGAGCGGGCTACGGCCGTGGCCTGGCGGGCCGCCGCGTCCTCGGCCTGGCTGCGGTCGCTGACGTAGGTGAACAGCGCGTACCCGGCGACGAGGACCGCGATCAGCACGGCCTGCATGCCGAAGAGCTGACCGGCCAGGCTGCGAGGTCGGGGGACGCGGGGGAGGCGCATGCCATCAGTGTGCCCCCGCGCTCATGCGTGAACTAAATGAACGGAAGGGTGACCGCCCTCACAGGCCGGGAGATAGTCACCGCATCCCGGGATCGATTTTCCCGGCCCGACACGGGATTCAGGTTCCCGTTCGGATCCCCTCCCGGAAGCGATCCGCACTCCGGGTTCCGCCGGACGTGAGCCGCACGCCGGAATGATGCCGACGTCGTCGTCAAGGAGGCCAGCCGTGGCCAGCACCGCCCGAACGGCACCTGCCGCACCCGCTGGGAAGCGGGACCGCACCCACTACCTCTACATCGCCGTGATCATCGCGGTGCTTCTCGGTATCGCCGTCGGCTTCGCCGCGCCGGACTTCGCCAAGGAGCTCAAGCCGATCGGCGCGGGCTTCGTCTCACTGATCAAGATGATGATCTCGCCGATCATCTTCTGCACGATCGTGCTCGGCGTCGGTTCCGTACGCAAGGCCGCCCAGGTCGGCAAGGTCGGCGGGCTCGCGCTCGGCTACTTCATCGCCATGTCCTTCGTGGCGCTCGCCATCGGCCTGGTGGTCGGCAACATCATCCACCCGGGCAGCGGGATGCATCTGACCGAGGCCGTCAAGGGCGTCGGGCACGAGCAGGCGGCGAAGGCCGCCGAGGGGCCCGTCGACTTCCTGCTCGGGATCATCCCGACCACGTTCGTCTCGGCCTTCACCTCGGAGACGGTGCTCCAGACCCTCCTCGTGGCGCTGCTCGTCGGGTTCGCGCTGCAGGCCATGGGGCGCTCCGGTGAGCCGATCCTGCGCGGGGTCGAGCACATCCAGAAGCTGGTCTTCCGGGTCCTCGGCATGATCATGTGGGCCGCGCCCATCGGCGCCTTCGGCGCGATGGCCGCCGTGATCGGCGAGACCGGGATGGACGCGCTGAAGGCGCTCGTCACGATCATGCTCGGCTTCTACGTCACCTGTCTCCTGTTCGTCGTCGTCGTGCTCGGCACGCTGACGAAGCTCGTGGCCAAGGTGAGCATCTTCCAGCTGCTGAAGTACCTCGGCCGGGAGTTCCTGCTGATCGTCTCCACCTCGTCGTCCGAGTCCGCGCTGCCGCGGCTCATCGCGAAGATGGAGCACCTGGGAGTCGGCCGTCCGGTCGTCGGCATCACCGTGCCGACCGGCTACTCCTTCAACCTCGACGGCACGATGATCTACCTGACCATGGCCTCGCTGTTCATCGCCGACGCGATGGACCAGCCGATGGGCATCGGCCAGCAGATCGGGCTGCTGCTCTTCATGATGGTCGCCTCGAAGGGCGCGGCCGGTGTCTCAGGATCCGGTATCGCCGTCCTGGCCAGTGGTCTGCAGTCGCACAAGCCCGCCCTGGTGGACGGCGTCGGCCTGATCATCGGCATCGACCGCTTCATGAGCGAGGCCCGCGCCGTCACCAACTTCGCGGGCAACGCGGTGGCCACCCTTCTCATCGGCACCTGGACCGGCGAGGTCGACAAGGACCGCGTGAACCGCGTCCTCGCCGGCGAGCTGCCCTTCGACGAGAAGACCCTGCTGGACAACGACGAGGACGACGTCGTCCCGGTGGAGGTGCCCGAGCAGGGCGGCGAGAAGGAACTCGCCAAGGCGTAGCCCGCCGGGGGCGCCGCCCCAGGAAACTCCGAGCGGCTGGGTCACTCCCCCGTAGGCCCGGCCGCTCGGTCCGGACTCGGCGGCGATCAGTCGCTCAGCTCGGCCACCAGTTCGGTGGCGCGTGAGGCGGGTACGCCCGCCGTGGTCAGCATGGTGACCGCGGCGGAGCGGCCCGCCTCTTCCGCTGCCAGCAGCCCGTCGTTCACCGCCTCCATCAGCGCGAACAGCGACTGCTCGTGCACGTAGGCCAGCGCGTCCGGCGGCAGCGGCGACTCGAAGACGTGTTGGTCCAGGCCGCGCCGGATGGTCTCGGCGCAGGCCTCGCGGACGGGGGTGAGACGGTCGCGGATGCCTTGCACGGTGACGCTGCGCTGGGCGAGCGCGACCAGCAGCCGGTAGCGGTCGGCGATCTCCCAGACGGCGAGCGTGGAGCGGGCGAGTGACTCCGCCGGGTCCGCGACGCCGTCGCGGCCGGCCGCGTGCGCCTCCGTCACCGTTTCCACCGCCTCGTCGACCAGGGCGCCGACCAGGGCCTCACGGGTGTGGAAGTGCCCGTACACCGTGCGTCGTACGACTCCCGCGGCCCGCGCGATCTGGTCCATCGACGCATCGGGGTCGCGCAGCAGCTCGGCGAGGGCGAGGTCGAGGATGCGGCGGCGGTTCACATCCGCCCGGCTGGGGCTGCCCGTGGTCATGACAGCCATTCTGCACAGCTGTTGCCGACCCGACGCCCGCGTCCACAAGGCCTCCACCGCATCCTTTTACGCGGACGGTCCAGGCGCGCGGGCCGCTTCGGGAACCCCGACCCCCGAGCCCGTCGTCTCGTGGAACATGCACTACCGTGCCGTGCCGGACCGACGGGTGCGGCACGGCACGTTCTGCGGAGTTCTGCGAAGGGCAGCGGGGATATGAAGATCGACTGGGACCGGCGGACATGCGCGCGGCGCGGCCATGTGACGTACGCACCCGACGACCCCCGCCTGCGGGTGCGGCTGCACGCCGACACCGCGCTCGGTGAGGTCTGGCGGTGCCTGCGCTGCGGCGACTTCGCGCTCGGCGAGCCGCACGGCTCGGGGCCGGCCGCCGACGCGCCGCTCGTCCCGCGCGGCAAGGTGCTGCGCGACCTGTTCATCCTGCGCTTCCTGGCGATCGAGCGGGCCGTGCGCGGCGTGTTCATTGTGCTGGTCGCGGTCGCAGTCTGGAAGTTCAGCAACAGCCAGGACTCGGTGCGCCGGCTCTTCGACGAGTACCTGGACGTCTTCCGGCCGGTCTTCAGGCACTTCCACTACGACCTCGACCACGCGCCCGTGGTCGGCACCATCCAGAAGACCTTCGACTACAAGCACTCCACCCTGATGCTGGTGGCCGCGCTGCTTCTCGCGTACGCCGTCATCGAACTCGTCGAAGCCGTCGGCCTCTGGTACGCCAAGCGCTGGGCGGAGTACCTGACGGTGGTCGCCACCGCCGCGTTCCTCCCGCTGGAGATCTACGAACTCACCGAGCACGTCAGCTACTTGAAGATCGCCACGCTGGTCCTCAACATCCTCGCCGTGCTCTACATCGCCCTGGCCAAGCGGCTGTTCGGGCTGCGGGGCGGGCGCAGGGCCTTCGAGGAGGAGCGGCACAGCGCGTCGCTGCTGGAGGTGGAGGAATCGGCGGGCGTCCTGGTCTAGGACGCGGCCGGCGCGATGCGGCGGGGTCCGTGGGCCGCGGTCAGGCCCACGGGTCCGTGACCTCCCGCAGCAGCGTCAGCGCCTGACGCAGCTGCGTCATACGGCGCTTGCCGAGGTGGTCCTCCCACTCCTTCTCGACCTCGGCGACCACCTCGTCGGCGACCTCCTTCGCCGCCCAGGCGCGCTCCGCCCCGCACACCAGCCGGGCCCGCTTGTCCGTCGGGTCCGGCATCCGTCGTACGTAGCCCGCCTTCTCCAGCCGGTCGACCAGGAAGCCCGCGGTCTGCTTGGTGACCTGGGCCTGTTCGGCCAGCTCCGTCAGGCGCGTGCCGTCCGGGCCGATCCGCTGCAGGACCCGGGCCTGGGCGACGAGGCTGGTCGGCCCGGTGGTCGCGGCGACGAAGGGCGGCTCGTCGTGGCCGGTGTCCGCGCCAGCAGGGTGTCGTCCAGGTCCGCGTCGAAGAACAGGGCTCCCGACGACGGGAGTTCGTCCGGCCGGCGGCCGACCGTCGCCGGGGACCAGCCGGTCGCCGCGGCCGGCTCGGCATGGCTCGCCCGGCCGTCCTGCTGCAGGACGGCCAGGAGGGCGAGACCGGTGTCGGTGCCCTTCTTCACCACGGCACCGCACCGGGTCCGCCCGCACGAGGCCGGCCGGGCGGCCGGGCTGCTCGCCGTCACGGGGCGCCCGTGGCGGGGATGGCCGGGCCGCTTCGCCGTACGGCCACTCCTGTCGGCGCGGGCGGCGGTGGGCGCGGCTGATTCAGGGGCGGCCGGCCGCGGCGTTCAGGCGGTGGATTTCGTTGGCCTCCAGTGCCAGGTCCGCCGCCCGCGCGGAGTCCCGGATGGTCTCCGGACGGCTGGCGCCCGGAATCGGGACGACCGTGGGCGAGAGCGTCAACAGCCAGGCCAGGCAGACCTGTTGGGGGCTGACGCCGTGCGCGCGGGCCACCGTGTGGAAGGCACCGAAGCCTTCCGGCTCCAGCTGCGAGGGGCCGTCCAGCGAGCTTCGGGAGATCCCGCCCAGCGGGCTCCACGGCAGAAAGGCGATGCCGAGCTCGGCGCAGAGCCGCAGTGCGGCCTCGCTGTCCCGGACTGCGGGCGAGTACTGGTTCTGGACCGAGACCAGCCGGTCGCCGAGGATCGCGCGGGCCCGGAGGATCTGATCGGTGTCCGTGTTGGAGATGCCGGCGAAACGGATCTTCCCCTCGTCGAGGAGATCGCGCAGGGCACCCACCGACTCCTCGAAGGGGACGGCCGGGTCCGGCTTGTGCAGCTGGTAGAGGCCGATCGCCTCGACGCCGAGCCGCTTGAGGGAGGCCTCCGCCGCGGCCTTCAGATGCCGCGCCGAACCCGTCACGGTCCAGCTGCCGTCGGCCGGTCTGCCGCGGCCGCCCTTCGTGGTCACCAGCACGTCCCCGGTGTCGCCGCCGTACGTCGCCAGGGCGCGGGCCACGATCCGCTCGTTGTGACCGGGCTCGTCGCCGGGCAGGTGGTACGAGTCCGCCGTGTCCAGCAGCGTCACACCCGCGTCCAGTGCGGCGTGCACCGTGGCCATGGCCCGCTTCTCCTCCGGGCGCCCCTCGATGGACAGCGGCATCGCGCCGAGCCCGATCGCGCTGACCCGAAAGTCCCCAAGAGTGCGGTAACGCATGTCAGTTGCCCTTTCCCAGCGTCTCGGCGACGGCGCGCGGCAGCCAGTGCCGCGCCTCGCCGAAGGTGAAACCGAGCCGCGTGGCCCGGGAGTTGTCCATCCCGTAGGCGCGGGTGAAGGAGAACGGCGAGACCTCCCCGACCTCGACGCTGCGGAACACGGTCTTGCCCTCCGGTACCTGCGCGGCCACCGCCTCGCACAATTCCTCGGTGGAGAGCAGCCCGTGGGACGCCGCGTTGACCGGCCCGGTGAACTTCGCCCCCGCCGCCCACACCAGGAAGTCCGCGATCTCCTCGACGTGGATGTACGTCGCCGGGTGGTTCACGGCGGGTACGGCGATGGGCTCGCCGGAGCGGATGCGGGACGCGTAGTGGTCGAGGCGGCCGGTGAAGTCGTCGTCCCCGCCCAGCACATGGGCGACGCGCACGGCGACGTACGGGAAGGCGGGGTCGGCCGCGAGGACCGCCTCGGCCTGCCGCTTGCCCTCGCCGTAGTGGGCGTCCAGGAACTCCGTGTCCTGCCAGGGGAGTTCGAGGTCCACGGTGACCGTGCGGGGATCCACGGCGTCCTCGCGCACGAGGCCGGCCGTGTTCTCGTACTCGTACACCTCGACGGTGGAGGTCATGACGTACCGCCCGGTGCGGCCCGCGAAGACCCGCCGTGCGATCTCCGCCTGGCGCGGTGTGTAGCAGACCTGGTCGACGACGACGTCGAAGGTCCGTGAACCCAGCGCCTTTCCGAGGGAATTCTCGTCATTCCGGTCCGCGACGAGATGGACGGCCCCGGCAGGCGGCGCGGACGAGCCGCGATTGAGGACGGTGACCCGGTCCCCGGCCGCGATCAGGCGCGTTATCAGCCGCTTTCCGAAATACCTGTTTCCGCCGATGACCAATATGTCGCGCACGACGTCCTCCCCGTAATCCGATGCACCGCGCCGCGGCCCTGTGGTGATAATTCTCCCGAGAGACGCGTGAGGTCTGAAGGGGGAGTCATGGGAGATCCGGCCGCGGCACCGAAAGAACCACGGCAGCTGCGAGCCGCCGCCAACGAAACGTCGGTGGCCTTCGACGCGCTGGACCGGCAGATCCTGGAACTGCTGCAGAGCGACGGCCGGATCAGGCTCAGTGAGCTGGGCCGCCGGGTCCGGCTCTCCCCGGCGGCCGTCGCCGAACGGGTGCGCCGCCTGGAGTCCGCCGGCGCGGTCACGGGCTACGGCGCCCATGTCGCGCCCTCCCGCCTCGGGTACGGCATCCAGGCCTTCATCCGCGTCAACCCGCACGGCGGCTACACCTTCAAGCACCCGCGCACCCTGGAGCTGCTGGCCCGCCCCGAGGTCATCGAGGCCCACCACGTCGTCGGCGAGGACTGCTGGATCCTCAAGGTCGCGGTCACGGACACGATCCACCTGGAGGACGTCCTGGAACAGACCTCCGCCCTGGGCCGTACGACGACCTCCATCGTCCTGTCGTCCCCGGTGAGCCGGAAGCCGCTGCTGCCGCCCTTGCCTTGACGTCGGCGTCAAGGACTACCGTCGGCTCATGCGAATCGGCGAGCTGGCGGAACGTGCCGGGACCACCACGCGGACGCTGCGGTACTACGAGTCGCGGGGGCTGCTGCCCGCGCGGCGCGGCGAGAACGGGTACCGCACGTACGACGAGGACGACGTGCGGCTGCTGCGGCAGATCAGGACGCTGCAGGACTTCGGGTTCGACCTGGAGGAGACGCGCCCCTTCGTGGAGTGCCTGCGGGCCGGGCACCCTGAGGGCGACTCCTGCCCGGCCTCGCTCGCGGTCTACCGGCGCAAGCTCGGCGAACTCGACGCGGTGATCGACGAGTTGCGGTCGGTGCGGGCGCAGGTCGGCGAGCAGCTGGCGCGGGCGGAGCAGGCCCGGGACGAGCTGGCGGCCGGCGCGGAGGTTCCGGGCGGCCCGGAACCCGTATGCGAACTGGGAGGGCGGACGCGGTGATCAAGGCGGCAGGTGTGGCGGAAGTGACGGACGGGGACTTCGAGGCGGAGGTGATCGCGGCGGACCTGCCCGTGCTGGTGGAGTTCACGGCCGACTGGTGCCCGCCGTGCCGTCAGATGGGGCCGGTGCTGAGGGATCTCGCCGCCGAGGAGGGCGAGAGGATCAAGGTCGTCCAGCTCGACGTGGACACCAACCCGGGGACCACGCTCGCCTACGGCGTCCTGTCGATGCCCACCTTCATGGTGTTCCGCGGCGGCGAGCCGGTGCGGTCGATGGTGGGCGCCCGGTCCAAGCGGCGGCTGCTGGAGGAGCTCGCCGACGTGATGTGAAGCGGGCGGTCCGGAACGAAGAAATCCCCCGAGCAATTGCGCTCGGGGGATTTCTTTGCGTATATTGAATGGTTCGCGACTTCAAGGTTATTGGGCCGCGAAGAAGTTCAGTAGGCACAGTATATCCGGGCGGGAGCGGAAGTGTCAAACACCGAATTTACCGATGGTGAATTGCGGCTTGAGCAGGAATTCATTGACGGGCTGTACGCGCGCGTCGACGCCCTGCGCGGCGGCACCGAGGACTCCGTGGCCGACGCGCTGGCCCAGGGCAACACACCGATGCAGGCCAGGCTGGAGCGGGACGTCCTCGTCGCCGAACGCTCCGGGCTGCTGGCCGCGCTGAACGCCGTCGACGGTTCGCTCTGCTTCGGCAGGATCGACCTGACCACCGGCACGACCCACCACATCGGCCGTATCGGCGTCCGTGCCGAGGACACCGAGCACACCCCGATCCTCATCGACTGGCGGGCCCCGGTCGCCCGCCCCTTCTACCTCGCCACCGGCCACACACCGATGGGGCTGCGCCGCCGCCGGCACATCACCACCGACGGCCGCCGGGTCACCGACCTGCACGACGAGATCCTCGACCTGGGCGACCAGGAACGCAGCGGCCACGAGGACCCGACCGGCGACGCCGTACTGCTCGCCGCGCTCAACTCGGCGCGCACCGGCCGGATGAGCGACATCGTGCAGACCATCCAGGCCGAGCAGGACCGGATCATCCGCGCCCCGCACCGGGGTGTCATGGTCGTCGAGGGCGGCCCCGGCACCGGGAAGACCGCCGTCGCGCTGCACCGGGCGGCCTTCCTCCTCTACGAGCACCGCGAACTGCTCGCCAAGCGTGCCGTCCTCATCGTCGGCCCGAACCCCGCCTTCCTCGGCTACATCGGCGAGGTGCTGCCCTCGCTCGGCGAGACGGGCGTGCTCCTCGCGACGGTCGGCGAGCTGTTCCCCGGCGTGAAGGCGAAGGCCGCCGACACACCCCGGGCGGCCGCCGTGAAGGGCCGCGCGGAGATGGCCGAGGTGCTCGCCGCCGTCGTACGCGACCGGCAGGCGCTCCCCGATCCGGTGATCGCCATCGAGCACGACCGGGAGATCCTGATGCTCGACGCCGGGCTCGTCCAGGTGGCCCGCGAGCGCACCCGCGAGGCGGGGCTGCCGCACAACGTGGCGCGCGAGTACTTCGAGGGGCACATCCTCAACGCGCTCACGGACATGGTCGCCGAACGCATCGGCACCGACCCGTTCGACGGCTCCAACCTGCTCGACGCCAGTGACATCACGCAGATCCGCGACGAGTTGGCCGAGAACCCCGAAGTCTGGTCGGCGATCGACCGGTTGTGGCCGCGGATCACCCCGCAGCGGCTCGTCGCGGACTTCCTCGCCGAGCCCGAGGGGTATCTCCCCGAGGAGGACGCGGCCGCCATCCGCCGTCCCGTCACCCGGGCCTGGACCACGGCCGACGTACCGCTCCTCGACGAGGCCGCCGAACTCCTCGGGGAGGACGACCGGCTCACCAGGGCGCGTGCCGACCGCGAGCGCCACAGCCAGATCGCCTACGCCCAGGGCGTGCTGGACGTCTCCTACGCCTCCCGTACCTACGAGTTCGACGACAAGGACGAGGAGGACTCCGAAGTACTGTCCGCGCACCACATCATCGACGCCGAGCGGTTCGCCGAGCGGCACGAGGAGGACGACCACCGCAGCGCCGCCGAGCGCGCGGCGGCCGACCGTACCTGGGCGTTCGGGCACATCATCGTCGACGAGGCGCAGGAACTGTCGCCGATGGCCTGGCGGTTGCTCATGCGGCGCTCGCCGACCCGGTCGATGACGCTCGTCGGCGACCCCGCGCAGACCGCCGAGGCGGCGGGGGTCGGCTCCTGGGCCGACATTCTCGCCCCCTACGTCGAGGACCGCTGGGAGCACACCCGCCTCGCCGTCAACTACCGCACCCCGTCCGAGGTCATGGACCTCGCGGCCGCCGTGCTGCGCGCCGAGCGGCCCGATTTCGAGCCGCCGAGTTCCGTGCGGTCGACGGGGGTGCGGCCGTGGGTGCGGGACGCCGGGGGCGATCTGCCGGGGGCGGTGGCCAAGGCCGTCGCCGAGCTGACCCCCGCCGAGGGGCGGCTTGCGGTGATCGCTCCGCGTGAGCTTCACGCCGAGCTGGCCGCGCGGTTGGACGGGGTTTCGGCGGGGGAGGAGCCCGACCTCACCCGGTCGGTCGTGCTGCTCGACCCTCGGCAGGCCAAGGGGCTGGAGTTCGACTCGGTGCTGGTCGTGGAGCCTGCTCTGTACGGGACCAGCGACCTGTACGTCGCGCTGACCCGGGCGACGCAGGCGTTGGGGGTTGTGCACACGGGGGCGCTGCCGGTGGGGCTGGTCGAAGCCTGACGTTTCTCGCCCCCTCCGCCCCTGCCCGTCCCGTCACCCGGGGCTCCGCCCCTGGACCCCCGCTCCTCAGACGCCGGAGGGGCTGATTCTCAGCCCGTCCGGCGTCTGAGGACGAGCGCGAAGCGCGATCTACGCCGGGCGCAGCCAGACCGTGGCCAGTGGCGGCAAGGCCAGCCGGATGCTGGCGCCGCGGCCGTGCCAGGGCTGGGCTTCCGGTTTGACCGGGTCGGGGTTGCTGACGTCGCTGCCGCCGTAGCGGGCGAGATCGGTGTTGAGGACCTCGTGCCAGGCGGGAACGTCGTCGGGCACCCCGAGGCGGTATTCGTGCCGCACGACCGGGGAGAAGTTGGAGACGGCGAGCAGCGGGGAGCCGTCGGCGTCGTAGCGCAGGAACGCGAAGACGTTGTCGTCGGCGGCGTCGCCGGCGATCCAGGCGAACCCGGCGGGTTCGGTGTCCCGCTGCCAGAGGGCGGGTGTGTGCCGGTAGACCGTGTTGAGGTCGCGTACGAGGTCGCGTACGCCGCGGTGGTCGGGCTCGGCTCCGTAGGCGGGGTCGAGCAGCCACCAGTCGGGGCCGTGGGCCTCGGACCATTCGGCTCCCTGGGCGAACTCCTGGCCCATGAAGAGGAGTTGTTT
>NZ_JBEXDZ010000107.1:0-33139 GCF_040606085.1 Streptomyces sp. NPDC005485
CCCCTGGGAGCCAGGGGGCGGGCCCTTCTCGTCCTCGCGGTGGCACCGCCATGCAGCACCGCGAGGGGTCTGGGTGGCTCAGCCGAAGCGGCCCGAGATGTAGTCCTCGGTCGCCTGGACGGACGGGTTGGAGAAGATCCGCTCCGTGTCGTCGATCTCGATGAGCCGGCCGGGCTGGCCGACCGCCGAGAGGTTGAAGAACGCCGTGCGGTCGGAGACGCGGGCGGCCTGCTGCATGTTGTGCGTCACGATGACGATCGTGAAGCGCTCCTTCAGCTCGCCGATCAGGTCCTCGATCGCGAGGGTGGAGATCGGGTCGAGCGCCGAGCAGGGCTCGTCCATGAGGAGGACCTTCGGCTCGACCGCGATCGCGCGGGCGATGCACAGGCGCTGCTGCTGACCACCGGACAGATCGGAACCCGGCTTGTTCAGGCGGTCCTTGACCTCGTTCCAGAGGTTCGCGCCCTTGAGGGACTTCTCTACGACGTCCGCCAGCTCCGACTTCTTGTACGAGCCGTTGAGCCGCAGGCCCGCCGCCACGTTGTCGAAGATCGACATGGTGGGGAACGGGTTCGGGCGCTGGAAGACCATGCCGACCTCGCGGCGCACCGACACCGGGTCGATGCCGGAGCCGTACAGGTCCTCGTCGTCCAGGAGCACCTTGCCCTCGACGCGGCCGCCGGGGGTGACCTCGTGCATACGGTTGAGGGTGCGCAGGAACGTCGACTTGCCGCAGCCGGAGGGGCCGATGAAGGCCGTCACCGAGCGGGGCTCGACGGTCATGGAGATGTCTTCGATCGCCTTGTGCGCGCTGTAGTAGGCGGTCAGACCGCTTACGTCGATTCGCTTGGCCATGGGGATCACTGCTTCTTTCGAGGGGGAAGTGCGTCGGGTCGCTGATCGGCCGCGTCAGCGGCCCGTCTTGGGGGCCTTCCAGCGGGCGATGCCGCGGGCCACCAGGTTGAGGATCATCACGAAGGCGATCAGGGCGAGCGCCGCCGCCCATGCGCGGTCGTACGCCGCGTTGGAGCCCGCGCTGTTCGCGTACTGCTGGTAGATGTACAGCGGCAGCGAGGCCTGTGCGCCCTCGAAGGGGTTGGTGTTGATGAAGTTCGTGCCCCACACCAGCAGCAGTACGGGCGCGGTCTCGCCGGTGATGCGGGCGATCGACAGCATGATGCCGGTGGTGATGCCGCCGATGGAGGTCGGCAGGACCACCTTGAGGATGGTGCGCCACTTGGGCACGCCGAGCGCCAGGGACGCCTCGCGCAGCTCGTTCGGGACGAGCTTGAGCATCTCCTCGGTGGAGCGGACCACGACCGGCATCATCAGGATGGCCAGCGCGAGCGAACCGGCGAAGCCGAAGGGCTGCATCTCGAAGATCAGCATCAGGCTGAGGATGAACAGGCCCGCGACGATCGAGGGGATGCCGGTCATCACGTCGACGAAGAACGTGATGGCGGCGGAGAGCTTCCCGCGTCCGTACTCCACGAGGTAGACCGCGGTGAGCACACCGATCGGCGCCGCGATCAGGGTGGCGAGGCCGACCTGCTCCAGGGTGCCGATGATGGCGTGGTAGATACCGCCGCCGGTCTCGGAGTCGGCGACCACACCCATCGAGTGGGTCAGGAAGTAGACGTCGAAGACCTTCACACCGCGCGAGACGGTCGTCCAGATCAGCGAGGCCAGCGGGACGATCGCGATGAGGAAGGCGACCCAGACCAGCGAGGTGGCGATGCGGTCCTTGGCCTGGCGGCGGCCCTCGACGCGGGCGGCGATGCCGAACGTGCCGAGGAGGAAGAGGATCGCGGCGATCAGGCCCTGCTGGACCTTGCTGTCGAGGTCGGCGACGAGGCCGATCCCGATCGCGACGACGACGGAGCCGAGGGCGATCGCCCACGGTCCCCACTTGGGCAGCCGGGCGCCGCGCAGGGTGCTGGGGCGCTCTTCGGTGACGACGGCGTTGCTCATGCGTTGGCCCCCGAGTACTCCTTGCGGCGGGCGATGATCGCGCGGGCCGCGCCGTTGACCAGCAGGGTGATGACGAACAGCACCAGACCGGAGGCGATGAGGGCGTCACGGCCCTGCTCGGTCGCCTCGCCGAACTTGCTGGCGATGTTCTGCGCGAAGGTGCCGCCGCCCGGGTCCAGCAGGCTGCCGTGGATCAGGAAGTCCGGCGAGAGCACGGTGGCGACGGCCATCGTCTCGCCGAGGGCGCGGCCGAGGCCGAGCATCGAGGCGGAGATCACGCCGGAGCGGCCGAAGGGCAGCACCGACATGCGGATGACCTCCCAGCGCGTGGCGCCGAGGGCCAGCGCGGCCTCCTCGTGCATCTGCGGCACCTGCCGGAAGACCTCACGGCTCACGTTGGTGATGATCGGCAGGATCATGATCGCGAGCAGGATGCCGACGGTGAGCATGGAGCGCGGGGCGCCGCCCTGCCACTCGAAGATCCCGGTCCAGCCGAGGTAGGTGTCGAGCCAGCCGTAGAGGCCGGTCATGTGCGGCACGAGGATGAGGGCGCCCCACAGGCCGTACACGATGGACGGCACGGCGGCGAGCAGGTCGATCACGTACGCGATGGGGCCGCCGAAGCGGCGCGGGGCGTAGTGCGTGATGAACAGCGCGATGGCGACGGCGATCGGGACCGCGAGGGCCATGGCGATGATCGAGGAGACGACCGTGCCGAAGGCCAGCACCGCGATGCCGAAGGTCGGCGGGACGAGGTTGGTGTTCCACTCGAAGGTGGTGAGGAAGTTGCCGTGGTCCTTGCTGATGGCGAGGGACGCACGGTAGGTGAGGAAGACCGCGATGGCGGCCATGATCACCAGGAGGAAGATGCCGGACCCGCGGGAGAGAGCGAGGAAGATCCGGTCTCCGGGGCGGGTGGCGCCGCGGCTCGTGCCCTTCGGCTCGACCGCGGAAGGCAGGGGGGTGGGGGGAGGGGCGTCGGTGTTCTGCGTCGATATATCCATCGGGATCTCCGGTCTGCGGAGCCATACGCGACGTACGGCTCCAGGCGGCGGTGCACCGGACGGTGCGGCCCGGCCCCGCTGGGGGGCCAGGCCGCACGCTGGGGTCAGCTAAGGCCGTCGATGGTCGTACGGACCTTCGTGATGATCTCGGTCGGGACCGGCGCGTAGTCGATGCCGGACAGGACCTTCTGGCCGTCCTCGCTGGCGATGTAGCGCAGGAACGCCTTCGTCGCGGGCAGCGTGTCGGCCTTGTTGCCCTTGTCGCAGACGATCTCGTAGGTGACGAGGGTGATCGGGTAGGCGCCCTCGGCCTTCGTCGCGTAGTCCATCTTCAGCGACAGGTCCTTGCCGGTGCCGACGACCTTGGCGGCCGCGATGGCCTTGGTGGCGCTGTCGACGCTGGCCTCGACCGGGGCGGAGGCGCCGGTGGCGAGCTTGGCCGGGGTGATGCCGTCCTTGGCGTACGACAGCTCCATGTAGCCGATCGCGCCGGAGGTCTGCTTCACCTGCTGGGCGACACCGGAGGACTGCGGAGCGGACTGGCCGCCCTTGGCCTGCCAGGCCTTGCCGCCGGAGTACTTCCAGTTGTCGGGCGTCGCGGCGATCAGGTACTTCGTGAAGTTGTCCGTGGTGCCGGACTCGTCCGAGCGGTGGAACGCCTGGATCTTGAGGTCGGGAAGCTTCGCGTCGGGGTTCAGCTTCTTGATCGCCGCGTCGTTCCACTTGGTGATCTTGCTGTCGAAGATCTTCGCGAGGGTCGGGGCGTCCAGCACCAGACCGTCGACACCGGGAACGTTGTAACCGACGGCGATCGGGCCGCCGACCATCGGGAGGTCGATGCCCGTGCCGCCGGAGCAGACCTTCTTGGAGGCGGCGACCTCTTCGGGCTTCAGCGCGGAGTCCGAACCGGCGAAGGCGACCGTGCCCTGGGTGAACGCGGTGACGCCGGCGCCGGAGCCGCCGCCCTTGTAGTTGATCTGCACACCCGAGCAGGCCTGCGTGAACGCCTTGACCCAGGCGTCGATCGCGTTCTTCTGCGCGGACGAGCCGTCGGCGAGGAGCTGGCCCTTGGCGTCGTCACACTTGATCGAACCGGCAGCGGCGGTGGAGGTCTTGCCGCCGTTGTCCTTGCTGCCGGTGTCGTCGGAGCCGCACGCCGTGAGGGCCAGGGCGCCGGAGACGGCGAGAGCACCGAGGGTGAGGGCCCGCCGGTTCATGCGCTGAAGCTTCACTGAGGGAGTTCCTTCCAGGAGCCGCCGTCCTGAATTCGGCGGCGTGCGGAGTCTGCGAGACACGGGGAGGCATCCAGGACGCCTCTCGCATCGGTAAGGCCGAAAGTAGGCAGAACAGGTGAAGGCGCCGATGGCCGGAAGTGAACGGGGGGTGAACCCCTGCGGACGGTGCGGTGAGGTAACGGAACGCTTACGCCGAGGACACGGAGTCATTCCGGCCGCTCACACGTGGCTCGTGACGGTACGCAACCGATCGGACCTGATCGTGTGCGTACGGCTACCGCGTTCCGGACATCCCCCGTTCGCCTCCGCTTTCCCGTGTGTCACTCACGCGGACATCGAGGGGCTCAGGTGTTCGGAACGCTGGCTCTACGCGTGGCGGAGCACGGCCAGGAGCTCGTCGACCAGGTCCTGGTCGCGGGGCTGGGTGAGGCGGGTGCGGGCGGCGGCCGGGGAGAGCCAGCGCAGCCGGTCGACCTCGCGGTTGGGGGTGAAGTGGCCTTCGGCGGCCTCGGCGGCCCAGTAACTCACCGACTTGCGGCGGCCGCCCGCGTAGTAGAGGACCGAAGGGAGACGGGCGCCCGGCTCGCAGCGGAATCCGGTCTCCTCCTCGACCTCGCGCAGCGCGCCGGCGAGGGCGCTCTCACCGCGCTTCAGCTTGCCCTTGGGGTGCGACCAGTCGTCGTACTTCGGCCGGTGGACGAGGGCGATCTCCAGCTCGCCGTCGACAGGGGAGCGGCGCCACAGCACGCAGCCCGCCGCCAGGATCGTGTCGTCGGTCATGGGACCTCCCTCGCCCGCACGGGATCAACGTGGCCTATGGAGCGACCGCCGGGGTCTTCTGCCAGGACTGCTGGAACGCGAAGCGCGCCGCCTCCACCTCGTGGCGCTGGTCGGCGTGGAGCACGCCGAGTGCGTACGCCGTCGCCGGGGCGATGCGCGGGGTGCGGGCCGCCGACGCCGCGGCCGAGGCCGCCTCCGACGCGTCCCGGTGCCGGTCGAGAGCCTGGCCCGCGGCGAGCAGCCGTACGTCCACGGCCGCGTCCTCGCCGTGCAGGACGTCCCGGGCGTAGCGGTGCAGGCGCAGCAGCAGGCGTACCTGGTGCCAGGGGGCGTCCTGGGGGTGGGGCGCGGTGTCGGCGGAGAGGCCGTGCACGAGGGCCTCCGCGTTGTACGGGTGGCCCGCGGTGACCAGGGGCAGCGCGGTGACCGCGTCGCACAGCCGTTCCTCGGCAGCCGCGGCGGGCGGGCGCAGGTCGGCGCCGGCGGCACCCGGGGTCAGCGGGACCTCGCTGGCCAGTACGGCCACGTTGTCGGCGACCGCGTGGAAGCGGGAGGAGCCGAGGGCCTGCAGGGCCGCCGAGTGGGCCCGGGTCCGGGCGAGGGTCAGCTGGCGCTCCAGGAGGGCGCCCGCCTTGGCCGCGCCCACCGTCAGGTTGCCGCGGTCCGGGGTGAGTTGGGGGCGCGGGCCGGTGCCGACGGCTTGCGTGGCCGGCGCGGCGGGCTGCTGCGGGAACGCCGACGAGCCCGACAGCCGGTGCAGCGCGAGCAGCAGCCGCTCCAGGCGTGCCGCGTACGCGTGCTCGCGCGCCAATGTGCCGGACAGCCACGCGAGTTCGGGCCGCATGCCCTCCGACCAGTCGGTGTCGAGCAGCGGCCGGAAGGTGTGGAGGGTCCCGCTGATGCGGCGTGCCGAGCGGCGCAGCGCGCGCGCCGCGTCGGCCGTCTCCTCGGCGCCGCCCTCCGCGGTGCGGGCCTGCGCCCGGGCGGGGAGACCTCCGTTGCCGCCGGTCTCCCGGTGCTGGCGCAGCGCGCGGAGGAACTCCGTGGCCTGCGCCCGCAGATAGCACGCGAGGGCGTCCGCGGACGCGGACCCGGTAACGGCCGCGGGGTCGGTGGGGGGATCAAGGTGCTGCTGTGCCACGCCGGCGCCTCCGGGCGTCTATGAGCATCTCCTGGACGTTGCGCAGGGGCTGGCCTTCGGAATCCGTCGCGTGCCGCGTCCACTCGCCGTCCGGGCCCAGATGCCAGGAGGAGGTGGTGTCGGACATGCCGGTCTCCAGCAGCCGGTTGAGGGCCGCCCGGTGGGCCGGGTCGGTGACCCTCACGAGGGCCTCGATACGGCGGTCGAGGTTGCGGTGCATCATGTCGGCGCTGCCGATCCACACCTCGGGTTCGCCGCCGTTGCCGAAGCCGAAGACCCGGGAGTGCTCCAGGAAGCGGCCGAGGACGGAGCGGACCCGGATGTTCTCGGACAGGCCCGTGACGCCCGGCCGTACGGCGCAGATGCCGCGCACCCACACGTCGACCGGCACTCCGGCCTGGGAGGCGCGGTAGAGGGAGTCGATGAGCGCCTCGTCCACCATCGAGTTGACCTTGATGCGGACGTGGGCGGGGCGGCCCGCCTGGTGGTGCTGGACTTCCTTGTTGATCCGGGCGATCAGGCCGTCGCGCAGGGACTTGGGGGCGACGAGCAGCCGGCGGTAGGTCTCGCGGCGGGAGTAGCCGGAGAGCCGGTTGAAGAGGTCGGAGAGGTCCGCGCCGACCTGCGGGTCCGCGGTGAGCAGTCCGAGGTCCTCGTAGAGGCGGGCCGTCTTCGGGTGGTAGTTGCCCGTGCCCACGTGGGAGTAGCGCCGCAGGGTGTCGCCCTCCTGGCGGACCACCAGCGACAGCTTGCAGTGCGTCTTCAGACCGACGAGGCCGTACACCACATGGCAGCCGGCCTCCTCGAGCTTCCTGGCCCACTTGATGTTGGCCTGCTCGTCGAAGCGGGCCTTGATCTCCACCAGGACCAGGACCTGCTTGCCGGACTCGGCGGCGTCGATGAGCGCGTCGACTATCGGCGAGTCGCCCGACGTCCGGTACAGGGTCTGCTTGATGGCGAGGACGTCGGGGTCGGACGCCGCCTGCTCCAGGAAGGCCTGCACGGAGGTGGAGAAGGAGTCGTACGGGTGGTGGAGCAGGACGTCGCGCTCGCGCAGGGCGGCGAAGATGTCGGGCGCGGACGCCGACTCGACCTCGGCGAGGTCGCGGTGGGTGCCCGCGATGAACTTCTGGTACTTCAGCTCGGGCCGGTCGAGGCCGCCGATGCCGAAGAGGCCGGTGAGGTCGAGGGGGCCCGGCAGCGGGTACACCTCGGCCTCGGAGATCTTCAACTCCCGTACCAGCAGGTCGAGTACGTACCGGTCGATGGACTCCTCGACCTCCAGGCGCACCGGCGGCCCGAAGCGGCGCCGCATGAGCTCCTTCTCCAGCGCCTGGAGCAGGTTCTCGGCGTCGTCCTCCTCGACCTCCAGGTCCTCGTTGCGGGTGAGGCGGAAGGTGTGGTGCTGGAGCACCTCCATGCCCGGGAAGAGCTCCTCCAGGTGGGCCGCGATGACGTCCTCGATGGGGACGTAGCGGTTGGGGGAGGCCTCCAGGAAGCGGGAGAGCAGCGGCGGGACCTTGACGCGGGCGAAGTGGCGGTGGCCGGAGACCGGGTTGCGGACGACGACCGCGAGGTTCAGGGAGAGACCCGAGATGTACGGGAAGGGGTGCGCGGGGTCGACGGCCAGCGGGGTGAGGACCGGGAAGATCTGGTGCCGGAAGAGCGTGAAGAGGCGCGCCTGCTCCTTCTCGGTCAGCTCGCTCCAGCGGACCAGGTGGATGCCCTCCTCGGCGAGCGCGGGGGCGATGTCCTCCTGGTAGCAGGCCGCGTGGCGGGCCATGAGTTCGCGCGAGCGGGCCCAGATCATCTCCAGCACCTCGCGGGGCTGGAGGCCGGAGGCGGACTTCGTGGCGACGCCGGTGGCGATACGGCGCTTCAGGCCGGCCACCCGGACCATGAAGAACTCGTCGAGGTTGCTGGCGAAGATTGCCAGGAAGTTCGCCCGTTCGAGCAGCGGCGTGTTCGGGTCCTCGGCCAGTTCGAGCACGCGTTCGTTGAAGGCGAGCCAGCTGCGCTCCCGGTCCAGGAACCGGCCCTGCGGCAACTGGATGCCGTCCTGCACCGTGTCCTCGTACGCGTCGAGGTCGGCGTCGAGGTCGGGTTCGAGATCGGAGACCACGGCCGACACGGTGTGCGGGCGGTGCGCGGCTATGGAGCCGACGGACGGCTGCGGATGCTGGACCTGTGCCTGGGCGCTGGGCTGGTTCATGGACCCATTCTTCCGCGCCGAGGGCGAGACGGGCGCGTCGGAGAGCGCGCGGGGGAGCTCCGCGAGGCGGACGACGGTGCTCTGCGTCCCTCGCACGGGCTCGTTCTCCGCCGGGGGCCGGTGTTCGTGGTCCGGCGGTGGCGAAGGCTCAGGCACGGCGGGCTTCATTCGCCGAGCGTCGCAAGCCCGTCTGAATCGATGGTTACGGCGACATGACGTGCGGGATATCGGGGGGCGGCCCCCGGACGTCGACACGACCGGGGGCCGGGTACGCCCTCACCCCCGCGAGGGGCGTACGGGCTCAGGCGGTGCGGCGGCGCAGCAGCCAGAAGGCGGCGGCCGTCGCGGCGGCGGCCACGGCGAGGACGATGCCGGTCTCCACGAGGTGGAGGGGCCAGAAGTGGGACTCGGGGTGGTATTTCACGTAGGTGCCCGTCAGGCCGTGCTCCGTCAGGCACCGCCTGCGTTCGGCGGACTCGAAGCCGAGGCAGGAGGAGGAGGAGCCTTCCTGGTGCGCGCCCGAGGTGGTGACCGCACCCCACTCCGCCACCTTCGCGTACGTCGGGAGCGAGAAGGGGTCGTCGGGTCCCTGGACGCGGGTGAGCGTGGGCCACAGGTCCCAGCGCAGCCTCGTCAGGGCGAAGTTCAGCGCGAACAGCAGGGCCAGCGAGACGCCCAGGGCGGGCAGCGCGCGGCGCAGTACGAGCGCGGTGAGCGTTCCGAGGGCCAGGGCGCACAGGGCGTACGCCACCATCAGCGGGCCGCGTGCGACGAAGGCGTCCTGGAACGTCCAGTCGCGGTCGGTCAGGCCGGGGTGTGCCGACCAGGCCCAGCGGTACGCCACGACGAGCACGGTGCCGCCGAGGGTGATCAGAGTTGCGGGCACGGCGAGTTTGGCGGCCAGCCAGCGCACCGGGGTGACCGACTGGGTCCAGGCCAGCCGCGCGGTGCCGTTCTCCAGCTCGCGGCCGATCAGCGCACCGCCGGCGAAGGCGGCGACGGCCAGGAAGCTGTAGCAGGCGGCGGTGCCGACGTAGCCGATCCGCTCGCTGTAGCGGAGGCTCGTCAGGATGGAGCAGGGCGAGTGGTGGAGGCAGTAGGCCCGCTCCTGGAGTGCGGTGTCCGCGGTGATCCAGACCGTCCACGCGAGGGTCGCGACGGTGGCCAGGACGAAGCCGCCCCAGATGAGCAGGGCCGAGCGGTGCAGGCGCAGCACGGTCCAGGTCAGCCCGGACGGGCGCCGGAGGTCCTTGAGGGCGAGGGAGCTCATGTCGTGGTTCCCCTTCTGCGCAGGACGGCGAAGGCGGCGGTGACGAGGAGGGCGGTCAGGGCCAGCAGGACGCCGGTCTCCAGGAGCTGGCGGGGCCAGTAGTCGGGGGAGGGCAGGTACTCGCGGGTGAAGCGGACGATGTCGTGCTTGGCCAGGCAGGCCTGGCTGTCGTAGCACCCCGGGTCGGCGATCCGGGCGCCGCTTGAGGTGATCGCATGGCTGCGCGAGGAGACCTCGGGCTGCTGGTGGCGGCCCTGGAAGGGCCAGTGGTTGCCGAGGAAGGCGTAGACCAGGAAGTACCCGAAGCCGGCGACCGCGAGGGCGGGCAGGGTGCGGCGCAGCGCAACGGCGGCGAGCGCGCCGATGGCGAGGCCCAGCAGGGGTGCGGCGACGGTGGACGGGCCGATCGCGAAGTAGATCGACCTGGGCCCGATACCGGCGATCAGGAGGTTGCTGTGCGCGGACCACAGCTGCCGGTACAGCACGACCAGCAGGGTCATGCCGAGGACGATGAAGGACGCCGGCACCACGAGCTTGGCCGCGAGCCAGCGGGCCGGGGAGACGGACTGCGTCCAGGCCAGCCGCGCGGTGCCGCTCTCCAGCTCACGGGCGATGAGCGGGCCGCCCGCGAACAGGGCGATCGCGAACGAGGCGATGTTGATCATGGTTGCCGGGTCGTAGAAGAGGTCGTTGTACGTGCCCGAGGTGAAGGCGAGGAGCGTCTTCGCGGAGTAGGCGTCGTCCAGTACGCCGGCGTAGCCGAACGTGTCGAGCTTGTGCTGCGTGGCGTCGGCGCCCGGCCCCAGCAGCCACAGCAGGAGTCCCGCGGTGGCGGCCACGAAGGCGAGCCAGATCCACAGGGCCGTGCGGTGCAGGCGCAGGACGGTCCAGAGCAGGCCGCGGGGGCGCGGGAGCGAGCGGCGGACGGGTGCGGAGAGGGTGGCGGCACTCATGCCGTCACCGCCGTACGGATCGCGGACGTGCCCGGGGTGATCAGGGCCGGGGTGGCGGGGGAGCGGAGGTGGGCGAGCAGCAGCTCCTCCAGGGACGGCTGCGTGGCTTCCCAGCTGTCGTCGAGGCGGCCGTCGCGGCGGATCAGCGCGGTGAGGCCGCGGCCGGTGGCGCGGGACTCGACGACGGTGTGCGGGGCGAGGTCGGCGGCCGTGCCGCGGCCGGTCACCAGGGTGTGCGCGGCGAGCAGGTCGTCGATGCCGCCGCCGAGCCGGATGCGGCCGTCGCTCAGCAGGAGCAGGTGGTCGCAGGCGTCGGCGAGCTCGGAGACGATGTGCGAGGACATCAGGACGGTCGTACCGCGCTCGGCGGCGTCCGCCATCAGCGTGCCCATCATCTCGTGGCGGGCCAGCGGGTCGAGGTCGGCCATCGGCTCGTCGAGCAGCATCAGCTCGGGCCGCTTGCCGAGCGCGAGGGCGAGCGCGACGCGGGTGCGCTGGCCGCCGGAGAGCCCCCGGATCTTCGCCTTGGGGTCGAGGTCGCCCTGCTCGACGATCGAGAAGGCGTACGTCGCGTCCCAGCGGGCCGGGTTGAGCTCGGCGCCCATGCGCAGGGTGTCCGCGATGGACAGCTGGGGGTGCAGCGGCTTGTCCTGGCCGAGGTGGGCGACCCGGTCGCGGGCCTCGCCGGGGGCCGCGCCGAGCACGGTGAGGGTGCCGGAGGAGGGCCGCAGCAGGCCGGCCGCTATCGCCAGCAGCGTGGACTTACCGGCTCCGTTGGGCCCGACCAGCGCACTGATCCGGCCGGCGGGGAGACGGAAGGAGCAGTCGTCGAGGGCGGTGGCCGCCCGCCTTCCGTACCGCTTGCCGAGCCCGGATGCCTCCAGGGCCACGGCCGGGGTGGTGCTGGTGGAACTCACTGGTCCCCCTTCGGGAAGTGTGTGTCGATCACGGAGCCGAACAGTGCGGCCACGTCCTCGCGGCCGAGGCCCGCGGCGTGGGCGCTCTTCGCCCAGGCGTCGAGTTCGGCGCGCAGGGGGGAATCGGCGGGGGTGGTGCTCAGGGAACGCTGCACGAAGGTGCCGAGGCCGCGGCGGGCCTCGACGAGACCCTCTCGTTCGAGTTCGCGGTAGGCCTTCAGGACGGTGTTCGGGTTGATGGCGGTGGCTTCCACGACCTCGCGGGCCGTCGGGAGCTTGTCGCCGGGTTCGAGCAGGCCGAGACGGAGGGCTTGTTTGGTCTGCTGGACGATCTGGACGTAGGTGGCGACGCCGCTGCGGCGATCGATGCGGTACTCGATGCCGGGTTCCCCCATGGCGTAACCCCCCTTTCACTAATTGAGTAGTGAAAGGGTGATGCAAGACTTCCTCCGAAGTCAAGTCCGTCTCCGTGAACCGATCGCGGGGGCTCGTCCGATGAGGGGTCGTGAGGGAAACAAGAAGCGACGGGGAGCTGCTGCGGGCCATCGCGGCGGACGGGGACCGGCGCGCCTTCGAGGAGCTGTACCGGCGGTACGCGCCCTGGCTGACCGCACGGCTGCGCGGCCGCTGCGCCGACGCCGGGGTCGTCGACGACGTCGTCCAGGAAACCTTCCTGGCCGTGTGGCGCGGCACCGCCCGCTACCGGGAGGAGGGCGACGCGGCCGGCTGGCTCTGGCGCATCGGCTCCCGGCGGCTGATCGACGCGCTGCGCGGCGACGGGGCACGCGGCCGGCTGCGGCAGACGCTGTCCCGGCTGCGCCACCGCGACGAGGCGTCCGCCGAGGAACGGGTGCTGGCCGGCGTCGAGCACGGCGATCTCGCCGGCGCGCTGGTGCGGCTCTCGCCCGAACTGCGGGCGGTGCTCCAGGCCACGGTGATCGACGGGCTCACCACCCGGGAAGCGGCCGTCCTGCTCGGCATTCCGCCCGGCACGGTCAAGACGCGGGCACTGCGGGCCCGCAAGCAGTTGCGGGAGGAGCTGGCGTGAGCGTCAACAGCACCAACGAGAAGCCCTCCGGGGAGGGCGCCTGGCACGCGGACGGCGACGATCTGCGCGCCTACGTCCAGGGCGAGCTGACCGCTCCCCGGCTCTGGTCCGTCGACACCCACCTCGCCGCGTGCGCCCGCTGCCGGTCCGCGCTGGCCGAGGTGAGCGATCCGGTCGCCCTCGACGCGGGATGGGAACGGCTCGACGCCGAACTCGACGCGCCGCGGCCCGGCCTCGTCGAGTCGCTGCTCGTGCGGATCGGCGTCGCCGACCACACCGCGCGGCTGCTCGCCGCCACGCCTGTGCTGCGCCGGTCCTGGCTCGGCGCCGTCGCCGCGGTCCTGATGATGACGGTGGCGGCGGCCGACGCGGTCCGCACCGCGTCCTCGCCCACCCTCTTCCTCGCCCTCGCACCGCTGCTGCCGCTCGCCGGGGTCGCACTGTCGTACGGGCCCGTCCTCGACCCGACGTACGAGATGACCGTCGTCGCGCCGATGAACGGCTTCCGGCTGCTGATGGTCCGCACGTTCGCCGTGCTGGCCGTCGGCCTCGGACTGAACGGACTCGCCACGCTCGCACTGCCCGAGTACGGCCTGCGCGCCCTCGCCTGGCTCCTGCCCGCCCTCGCCCTCACCGCGACCGGGCTCGCCCTGACACCCCGCCTCGGCCCCGTCCTCGCACCCGGCCTGGTCGGCGGGGCATGGGTCGGACTGCTGGTGGCCGCCCGGCTCTCGGCCGACGGCACCGACGTGATCCTCGCGCCGTTCACGGCGGCGGGGCAGGGCGTCGCGGCGGGGGCGGCGGCGCTTGCGGCGGGGCTGCTGTACGTGGTGCGCGACCGGTTCGAGTCATCGCGCACGGCACTGGAATCTTTCGGATCGTTTGACCGATTTTCGGACGGGGGCAGGGCGTGATGAGTGACGCCATGAGTGACGTGGTGACCAAGAGGCCCGGCGGGTCTTCCCGGCGGTGGGTTCTGTGGGGCAAGGCGGCGCTGTACGCGGTGGGTGCGGTGGCCGTGGTGGTGGCCGAGGTGCTGTACGTCGTGCTCACGAGCTCGTCGCGCACGTCTTCGGGCAGTGGTGGTGACGGGGACGACGGCGGTGACTCGTGACGGCTCCGGTGCCTGCCCGCTCCTTCCTCCACCCCTTCGCTCTCTTCCACAGGAGCCTCGCGTGACCAGCGAACGCACGACCATTCCCACGCTCTCCGCCTCCGGGCTGACCCTGCGCTACGGCAGGACCGCCGCCCTCGACGACGTGTCGATGCGGCTGTACGAAGGCGTCACCGGGCTGCTCGGGCCCAACGGGGCCGGCAAGACAACCCTGTTGAGGGTGCTCGCCACCGCCGTGCCCGCCGACCGGGGCGCCTTCACGGTCCTCGGCAACGACCCCGGTACGACGGCCGGACGCCTGGACGTACGGCGGACGCTGGGCTATCTGCCGCAGACCCCCGGTTTCCACCCGGACTTCACGCCCTTCGAGTTCGTCGACTACGTCGCGATCCTGAAGGAGATGACGGACCGCAAGGCCCGGCACCGGGCGGTGAGCGGCGTACTCGACTCCGTCGACCTGTCCGGCGTACGCGGCAAGCGCATCAAGAATCTGTCCGGCGGGATGCGGCAGCGGGTCGCACTGGCCGCCGCGCTCGTCGGCGACCCCGGCTTCCTCGTCCTCGACGAGCCGACCGTCGGCCTCGACCCCGAACAGCGCATGCGCTTCCGGGAGTTGATCGCCCAGGCGGGCGAGGGGCGCACCGTCCTGCTCTCCACCCACCAGACGGAGGACGTCGCGATGCTCTGCCACCGCGTCGTCGTCATGGCACAGGGCCGCGTCCGCTTCGAGGGTACCCCCGCCGAGCTGACCGCCCGCGCGGCCGGACGAGTGTGGAGCAGCACCGAACGCGACCCCGGGGCGCGCGCCGGATGGCGTACGGGCGCCGGCACCTTCCGTAACGTCGGCGACCCGCCCAAGGGCGCCGACCTGCTCGAACCCACCCTGGAGGACGGCTACTTGCTCACCCTCGACGGGGAGAGCACGGCGGAGGTGGCTGCCTGATGAGCACGAGTACGCGTATGAGTACGGGTGCGGGGGCCGGGGCGGGCGAGGGCGCGGGCGTGGCAGCGGCACCCACGGGGGTGGAGCCGCTGCCGGGCCGCCGCAACCGCGGGGCGGCCGTCCTCGCCCTCGCCCGGTTCGAGGCGCGCGAACTACTGCTCCAGGCACCGGTGTTCGTCTTCTTCCTGCTCTACTTCGGCGCCACGTGCTGGAAGCTGTTCTTCAAGCACGAGGGCATGAACGACTACCCGGCCCTCCAGGACGTCGACCGGGCCACCCAGAACGGCGCCCTGCTCGTCTCCGTCTTCGTGCTCACCGGCGTCAACCGGGCCACGCTGCTCTCCCGCCGCCGCGACACCGACCGGCACTTCGAGACGCTCGTCATGGACCCCTGGCGGCGTGCGATCGCACACGCGCTGTCGGCCGTACCCCTGGCCGCCGCCGTCGCGCTGACCGTCACCCTCGACTTCACCTGGGCGGCGCTGAAGCCGGGCGCGGTCGGCCACGGCTCGGTCCTCGAACTCGTCGTGAGCCCGCTGACGGTCCTGCTGGCCGGTGTTCTCGGCGTGCTGCTCGCCCGCCTGATCCCGTCCGTGCTGGGCGGACCGCTCTTCGTGATCGCCGGCTTCGTCGCCACGACCGTCGTGCCCGGGCTCGTCACCGACGCCCACTGGCTGCGCTGGCTGTCCCCGGTCGTCGACGAGACCGGCCCCGACGCCTTCCCCTCCGACCTGATGGGCCGCCCGGCCGCCTGGCACGCGCTGTATCTGGCGGGGCTCGTCGCGCTCGTCCTCGGCGCGGCGGTGCTGCGCGCCGGTGGCCGGACACGGCTGGTCAAGGCGGCCACCGCCGTCGCCCTCGCCGCCACCGTCGCAGGGATCGCCGGGCAGTCCCCGGGCGACTCGGCCGCACTGACCGCGGCCCGCGCCAAGGCGTACCTCCACCCGGAGAAGGTCCAGTCCTGCCGGGAGATCGGCACCACGACGTACTGCGCCTACCCCGAGTGGGCAGGCCGCAGCGAGGACTGGGCCGCCGTGGTCAAGCGCGTCCAGTCCCTCGCGGGCGGCGCCGCCGGCGGCGAACGGCTGACCGTACGGCAGCGTGTCGACGCCCGTCAGGGGCTGGAGGGCGGCGCCTCGATGGATCCGCTCACCGGGCGCGGCCAGGTCACCGTCGGCACCCGCTGGGGCGGCAACCGCGTCCCCGAGTTCGCCGTCGGCCTCGCCGGTGTCCTGGTGGGCGGCGACGAGCGATCCGGCGGCACGGTGTGCGACGGCCGCGTGGTGACCATCATGTGGCTGGCACTCGGCGCCGACCCCGACCCGATGGCCGCCCTGCGCAACGTCCGTCTCGAGGACAACGTCACCGGCTCCAGTCTCGTCCTCGCCCCCACGGCGCCGCTCATCATGAGCACCGAACAGACCCGGATCGTCAGGGAGTTGCTGCACATGCCCCGCTACGGCGTGACCGCCCGCGTGAAGGCCCACTGGACCGAGCTCACCTCTCCCAGGACGTCCATGGCGCGGGTGGCCGAACTGCTGGGCGTGCCCGCCGCGCCCAAGGGCAGCGGGGACGGTGAATGGTGCGAGAAGTAGCCGCCATGGCCCGGGCCCTGCTGCGGCCCGTGGCACGCACCCTGCCGTGGCGAGCCCTCGCCGCGGGCGCCGGGACGGGACTGCTGGCCGCCTGGAGCACCCGGATGGCCTCCGGTGGGCAGGACCCCCGGCTCAACCTCAACCTGCTGCGGGCCGCCGCGCTCGCCTTCGCCCTCGGGCTGGCGTTCCTGCTCGACGACCCTGCCCGGCACACCACCGAAGCGGTGCCCGCCCGCCGGCCGCTGCGCGCCGGGCTGCGGCTGGCCCTCGTCCTTCCGCTCGCCGCGCTCTGGTGGACGGCCGCGCTGCTCCTCGTACCGGAGGGGGCGCGGCCCCCGGTGGGCGGCGCCACCCTGGAGGCCGCCGCCGTCGCCGCGCTCGTCCTGGCCGGCGCGGCCGCCGCGGTGCGCCTGTCCGGCGGGGCCGAGCCGGGGACCGTCGTCGCGGCCGGGTTCCTTGCCTTCGTGGTGGCCGTGCCGCTGCTGCTGCCCGACCGGTGGCCGCTGCTGGTCCAGGTGGGCTCCGCGCACTGGGACGCCGCCCATGCGCGGTGGGCGGGTGCGCTTGCTGCGGCCGTGCCGGCGTGGGCGTACCTGGTCATGGAACCTGTGCGGGGGCGGGTTCCGGCTCGGGTGGGGGGTTGGGTGCGTCGGGTTTCGCCTGCCGGGCGCTGAGGTTCGTTCACGACTCCGTGCGGTACATCAGGTCCGTCTCGTGCGTGACGAAGCCGAGGCGCTCGTACACCGTCACCGCCGCCTTGTTGTCGGCGTCGACATAGAGCATCGCGGTGGGCAGGCCCTGGGCGGCGAGGTGGCGCAGGCCGATCGTCGTCAGGGCCTTGCCGAGGCCGCCGCCCTGGGTGCCGGGGCGGACGCCGAGGACGTACACCTCGCCGAGCTGCTCCTGCGCGTGGACCTTCGTCCAGTGGAAGCCGACGAGTGTGTCGCCGCGGAAGGCGAGGAAGAACCCGGCCGGGTCGAACCACGGCTGCGCCTTGCGGTCGTCCAGGTCGCGCTGAGTGAGGGAGCCCTGCTCGGGGTGGTGTGCGAACGCCTCCGCGTTCACGGTGAGCCAGTCCGTGTCGTCCCGGCCCGGCACGAACGTACGGACGCTCACGTCGTCCGGGAGGGTCGGCTCGGGCAGGTCCAGGTCCGTCAACGGACGGCGCATCTGGCGCAGTTCGCGGAACAGGGTCAGGCCGAGGACCTGCGCGAGGTGCCGTGCGGCGGAGTGGCCGCCGTGCGCCCATACGCGCAGGCGCTTGCCCGACTCCGCGAGGAGGGCCGCGCCGAGGGCCCGGCCGTGGCCGTGCCCTCGGTAGGCGGGGTGGACGACCAGCTCGGCGGCCGGTGCCTCCACCGGGTCGGTGTCCTCCAGCTGCGCGTATCCGGCCAGTACACCGCCGACGCTCAGCAGCAGATGCCGTACGCCGCCGCGCGCGCCGCCCTTCAGCTGCAGCCGCCCCTGCTCGGACACCGACTGCCGGCCGTCGGCCCGGGCGGCCTCGTCGAGCAGCACGAGCACGGCCTCGGCCAGCTCTGCGGGGAGCTCCGAGTACGTCTCGATGGAGCGGGAAAGGGCAGCCGATGCGGTGTCGTTGCTGGTCATGGATACGAGGGTACGGCTCGGCGATTTCTGGACAAGGGAGTTGGCGGGGGCGCCTGTCGCCGGGGGCCGGCGGAGCCTCGTCACTGCGGGCAATCGTGCCGCCAGGGGCGGCACGGGTGGGCGCAGCGGCGCCCCGTGAGCGCCGGGCTGCGTGACCCACCCCCGGCCGGCAACAACGCCGGGTGCGCGCGGTTTGTCAGGTGACGGCAACCAGTCCGTAACGTCAAGGCTCTGTTGCGCTACGCGCGTTGAATCTAGGCTGCGCGGGAGCCACAGCCGCCTCACGACTCCCAGGGGGGAACATGGCGTCCACGCCACGACCCAGACGCACGTACCGGATACTCGCCGCGGCCGCAGGCCTGGCCACCGTGGGCGCACTGGCCGCCGCGATGCCGGCAAGCGCGGGCCAGAGCCGGAGCGGGACCCCGGCCCACCACCCCGGTAGCGGCCGCTACCAGGACGTACAGCTGCTGTCCTTCAACGACCTGCACGGCAACCTGGAGCCCCCGACCGGCTCCTCGGGCCGTGTGACGGAGAAGGAAGCGGACGGCACGACCAAGACGATCGACGCGGGCGGCGTCGAGTACCTCGCCACGCACCTGCGGACCGCCCGCAAGGGCAACCCGTACTCGATCACGGCCGCCGCCGGCGACATGGTCGGCGCCTCGCCGCTCATCTCCGGCCTCTTCCACGACGAGCCGACGATCGAGGCGCTGAACAAGCTCCGCCTCGACGTCACCTCCGTCGGCAACCACGAGTTCGACGAGGGCGCCAAGGAACTGGCCCGCCTGCAGAACGGCGGGTGCCACCCCACGGACGGCTGTTACAACAACAGCGAGAAGTTCGAGGGCGCCAACTTCCCCTACCTCGCCGCGAACGTGACCAACGAGAAGACCGGCAAGCCGATCCTCAAGCCCTACTGGGTGTGGAAGAAGAACGGCGTCAAGGTCGGATTCATCGGCGTCACGCTGGAGGGCACGCCCAATATCGTGTCCGCCGACGGCGTCAAGGGCCTGAAGTTCGGCGACGAGGTCGAGACGATCAACAAGTACGCCAAGGTGCTGCAGAAGCAGGGCGTGAAGTCGATCGTCGCGCTGATCCACGAGGGCGGCGCGCCCGCGTCGAGCGCCTACAACTACGACTGCGACAGCCCCGGCGCCGGTGACGGCATCTCCGGCCCGATCGTCGACATCGCCAAGAACGTGACGCCCGCCGTGGACGCGCTGGTCACCGGCCACACCCACCAGGCGTACGCCTGCACGATCCCCGACCCGTCGGGCAAGCCCCGCATGGTCACCTCGGCCGCGTCCTTCGGCCGTCTCTACACCGACACGACGCTGACGTACGACCGCCGGACCGGCGACATCGCCCGTACGGCGGTGAAGTCCGCGAACCACGTCGTCACCCGTGACGTGGCCAAGGCCGCCGACATGACGAACCTGATCACCAAGTGGAAGACCCTCTCCGCGCCGGTCGCCTCCCGCCCCATCGGCTACATCGCGGGCGAGATCGGCAACATCGGCAACGAGTCCCCGCTCGGCGACCTGATCGCCGACGCGCAGCTCGCGTACGCCAAGTCCGTCGACCCGTCGGCCGACCTGGCGGTGATGAACCCGGGCGGCATCCGCGCCGGCCTCACCTACACGTCGAGCGGCGGCGAGGGCGACGGCGTGGTGACCTACGGCGAGGCGTACACGGTCCAGCCGTTCGCCAACACCGTGAACCTGGTTGATCTCACCGGCGCCCAGGTGGTCACCGCGCTCCAGCAGCAGGTCAGCGGTGGCAACGACGCCGCGCCGAAGATCCTGCAGATCTCCCGCGGACTCACGTACACCCTGGACCTGACGAAGACGGGCGCCGCGCGCGTCGTCGCCGACTCCGTGAAGCTCAACGGCGTCGCCATCGACCCGGCCGCCACCTACCGCGTCGCGATGAACTCCTTCCTCGCGGGCGGCGGCGACGGCTTCACCGAACTCGGCAAGGGCGCGAACGTCGTCGTCGGCGGCGACGACCTGGCCGCCCTTGAGACCTACCTGAAGGCCAACTCCTCGGCCACGACGCCGTATCCGGTGCCGACGGCCGACCGGATCACGGTCGTGAAGTAGGCATACGGCAGTGGGCAGTTGCTAGTGACCTAGATCGCATACGGGCTGTAGCGGTTGCGGGCAGGGGGGGTGCGCATGGTCGGGTGAGACGATGCGCACCCCCCACCGCATACCAGTGCATCCCTATCCGAATGCCTACGAAGAGTTGGGCGCCCTCGACCAAGGGCCACTGGAGGAGTTCCTCCAGGAGGAGGCGGAGCCCGAGGAGGAATGGGCTCCGCCCCAGCACCGGCGCGGCTCCCGGCGGCGCCGAAAACGGTTCGCAGGACTGCCCCTCGCGCTCAAGGCCGTGATCGGTGTCCTCGTCCTCGCCGCCTTCCTCACCCTCGCCGACCGCTGGGCACTGCTGTACGCCGAGCGGAAGGCCGCCGACAGACTCCAGGGCGAGCTGGACCTGAGCGCCGCGCCCGAGGTGGAGATCGGGGGCTTCCCGTTCCTCACCCAGCTGGCCGACGACCGGCTCGACCGCGTGAAGGTCACCGTGCCGGACGTGGCCGCCGACCGGGTCACCCTCGCCAGGGTGACGGCGACCGCGACGGACGTACGGCTCGACGCCGACGGGCCCACCACCGTGCGCGGCGCCCGGATCCCCGAACTGCACGGCGAGGTGCTGCTCTCCTTCGCCGACCTCAACCGTGAACTCGGCGCGTCCCAGGTGACGTTCACGGGCCACGGCGGCGATCAGGTCCGGGCGCGCGGCAGGCTGCCGGTGGCGGGCCATGACCTGCGGCTGCGCGCCGACGCCCGCATCCGCCGTGACGGCGAGCGCGGCATCTCGACGCAGATCGGCGGAATGCGCCTGGACATAGGTGACCTGGCGACGTACCGCCCCGGCGTCCGCGCCTCCGAGGGTCTGCACCTGACATCCCGCTCGGCCGCGCGCCTCGGCAAGGAGACCGGCAAGGCGAGGGCCCTGCTCTCCGTCCCGGCGGTCGTGCACCGCCTGGGGGTTCCGGACACGGCGGTGCGTGAGGCGCTGCGCGACGACACCAAGCTCGCGCGGCTCACGGGTTCGGCACGGTTCGTCCGCCAGGCGATGCGCCTCAACCTCGTCGACGTGGCCGTCGGCCACCCCCTGCTGCTGAAGCGCCTCGGCCTCGACCCGGCCCTCCTGGACGGCCTGTCCCGGCTCACCCGCCCGGTCCTCGTCGACCAGCTCTCCCTCGGCTTCCGTCTCCCGCATCCGGCGGACGGGGAGGTGCGCCTGCGGGATGTGCGGGTGCAGAAGGACGGGATCCGGGTGCGGGTGACGGGGTCTTCCCTGGCAATTGGCTCGGTAAATTCCAAGTGAGGGCTGTAATAAACCCTGTGTGAAGTGGGAGTCGGTTCCCCGAGTCGTCTGAAAATTGATCTCAGTCGCCCAGCCACGGCCGGCGCGGAACGCCTCCAGGAGATCCTCGACACCGAGCCCGCGGTGAGCGACCCCGCCGAACCGGCCCGCCCGTGGCCCGTCCGCGGCTGGGTCGGCTTCCACGGCACGTCGTTCCGCTACCCGGGCGCGGCGAGGGAGTCCCTGCGCGACGTGACGTTCACGGCGGGCCCGGGCGAACTGGTCCTGGTCACGGGCGCGAGCGGCGCCGGCAAGTCCACCCTCTCCAAACTCCTCACGCGCTTCTACGACCCCTCGGCGGGCGTGATCCGCCTCGACGGCGTCCCGCTGACCGACGTACCCCTGGAGTTCCTGCGCGAGAACGTCGCCCTGCTGCCCCAGGAGACGCTGATCCTGCACGGCTCGATCCGCGAGAACATCGAGTGCGGGCGGCCGGGGGCGAGCGACGACGACATCGTGCGGGCGGCCCGGGAGGCAGCGGCGCACGAGTTCGTCGCCGCTCTCCCGGACGGCTACGACACCGAGATCGCCCCCGGCACGGCCGCCCTCTCCGGCGGCCGGCTCCAGCGCATCGCCATCGCCCGCGCCATGCTCCGCCGCGCCCCCGTCCTCGTCCTCGACGAACCGACCGCCGGCCTCGACGCGATCGCCGCCCGACGGGTGCTCCAGCCCCTGCGCCGCCTGATGGCGGGCCGCGCAACGATCATGATCACGCACGACCTGAGCCTCGCCCCCGACGCGGACCGCATCCTCGTCGTCGACGACGGCCGGCTGGTGGAGGCGGGTACGCACGAGGAGCTGATGGCGCGGGCAGGGGTGTACGCGCGGCTCGCCTCGCCGGCCGGGCTTCCGGGCGCGAAGGCGACTGTCCGCGGAGCCGCGGTCAGAGCGTCTCCGGCGGAGGCGTAGCCGCCCCCGGCAGGCGTACCGTCGCCACCGTGCCGCCGCCCTCGGCGGGGGTCAGGGACACTTCACCGCCCGACTGCTGCACCGTACGGGCCACGATCGACAGGCCGAGGCCCGAGCCGGGGAGGGCGCGGGCGCTCGGGGAGCGCCAGAAGCGGTCGAAGACGTGCGGGAGTTCCTCGGCGTCGATGCCGGGGCCGTGGTCGCGGACGGTCAGTTCGCCGTCCTTGAGCACGACGTCGATCGTGCCGCCCTCGGGGCTGAACTTCACCGCGTTGTCCAGGATGTTCACGATCGCCCGCTCCAACGCGGTGGGCTCCGCCCGGACATACCAGGGCTGGACGTCCGCCGAGATCGACAGCTCCGGCCCGCGCAGTCGCGCTCGGCGCAGCGCCGCCTCGACCGTGTCCTGGAGGGCGACCACCTGGACGGTGTTCGCCTGCTGGCCCGCGTCCGACCGCGACAGCGTCTGCAAGTCGCCGATCAGCGCGGCCAGTTCGGTCATCTGCGCCTTCACCGAGGCGAGCAGCGCCTTGCGGTCCGCCTCGGGGATGGGGCGGCCGGTCTCCTCGCTGCGGGTGAGGAGTTCGATGTTGGTGCGGAGAGAGGTGAGAGGGGTCCGGAGTTCGTGGCCGGCGTCGGCGATGAGTTGTTGTTGCAGATCGCGGGAGGAGGCGAGGGCCGACGCCATCGAGTTGAAGGAGCGGGAGAGGCGCGCGATCTCGTCCTCGCTGTCCTCTTCCACGGGGATGCGGATCGTCAAGTCCTCGGTGCGGGCCACGTGTTCCACGGCGTCGGTGAGTTTGTCGACGGGGCGGAGGCCTGCGCGGGCGACGGCCAGGCCTGCAGCTCCGGCGCCGAGTACTCCGATGCCGGAGACCACGAGGAGGACGAGAGCCAGTTCGTTGAGGGTGGAATCGGTGCCCTTGAGGGGGAAGGCGTAGAGGACCGCGTAGCCCTGGACGACTGCCCGGTTGCCGGGGCCGTTGTCGATCACCAGGGGAACCGTCAACACCCGCACGGAATTGCCCTTGGTGTCAGTGCCGTTGCGGAGGGTTCCCTCGTCGCTCGCGTTCTTGGCGACGGTCGTATCGCTGTCGGTGACCTTGACCTTGCCGGGAGAGCCCTTGAAAATGCAGGACTTGCCGTTCGACTTGACGATCTGGATGTAGGACTGTGACGGCGCGCGCCAACCCCCCGTATTCGTCGACGACTCGGCGGACTCGTCGCAGGCGTCGAGGCCGTTGAGGATGGAGGGCGGCTGGGCGCGGCTCGCCGCCGACGCCAGGTCGTCGCGGATCTCGTCGTACAGCTTCCCGCGCACGATGAACCAGCAAGTGACCGAAACCGCCGCCACCCCGAACGCCACCGCCGCCGCCACCAGCATCGCCAGTCGTGACCGGATCGGCAGGGAGCGGAAGCGGCGCACCACCTTGTTCACTCCGCGCCGCCCGATCGGAGCACGTAGCCCACGCCCCGCACCGTGTGGACGAGACGGGGCTCGCCGCCCGCCTCGGTCTTGCGGCGCAGATACATGACGTACACGTCGAGCGAGTTGGACGAAGGCTCGAAGTCGAAGCCCCAGACCGCCTTCAGGATCTGTTCCCGCGTGAGGACCTGGCGCGGGTGGGCGAGGAACATCTCCAGGAGAGTGAACTCGGTGCGGGTCAGTTCGACGGCGCGGCCGCCGCGCGTGACCTCGCGGGTCGAGAGGTCCATGCGGAGGTCGCCGAAGGTGAGGGCGTCGTCGTCCGGGGCGGCGCCCGCCGAGGAGGCGTACGAGCTGCGCCGCAGCAGGGCCCGGACCCGGGCGAAGAGTTCGTCCAGTTCGAACGGCTTGACGAGGTAGTCGTCGGCGCCCGCGTCCAGGCCGGTGACGCGGTCGCCGACCGTGTCGCGGGCGGTGAGCATGAGGATCGGCGTCGTGGTGCCCGCGCCGCGCATGCGGCGGGCGGCGGTCAGGCCGTCCATCCTCGGCATCTGCACGTCCAGCACGACCAGATCGGGCTGGTAGGCGGTCGCCTTCTCCAGCGCGTCCGCGCCGTCCACGGCGACCTCGGTGCCGTACCCCTCGAAGGCGAGGCTGCGCTGGAGCGCTTCGCGCACCGCCGGCTCGTCGTCCACGATCAGGATGCGCTGGGGTTCACGGTCGCCTTCGGCGGGGCTCATGGGCTCGGATTCCTCGGATGCGGTGGGGCGGGGTCGGGTGCCATCAGCCTCGCACGTCAGCGGGCGGTCCGGTAAAGGATCAGCCGCGTACGGTACGGCGGCGGGCCGAGGCCCTGAGGCCGGGCCGGGCGCCCGCGGCGGAGGTCGCCACCTCGGGCGCCCGCGCCACCGGCGCGTGCAGCTCGCGGGCCACGGCGAGGGCCATGCCGAACCCGGCGGGGTCGCTGCCGACGACGACGGTGTGAGTGACGCTCTTGATCATCTTCACTGTCCTGGTCATGTCGACCTCCAGAGGTCGGGGAGGGGTGGGGCGAGCAGGGTCAGCTGTCCGAGCCGCCGGCCCGCAGGGTGGCCAGGTCGGCCTTGACCGTGTTGATCGGGATGGCGAAGCCGAGGCCGACGCTGCCCGCGCTCGACGAGGAGGACGAGGAGTCCGAAGCGGCCGAGTACATCGCGGAGTTGATGCCGACGATGTTGCCGTTCATGTCGATGAGGGCGCCCCCGGAGTTACCAGGGTTGAGGGACGCGTCCGTCTGGAGCGCCTTGTACGTCGTCGTCGACGAACCCGTGTCGCCGTTGAACTGCTGACCGCCGAACGAGAAGGGCCACTGGCCGTTTCCGCCGCCCTGCTGTTGCTGCTCCTGGCCCTGGCTCTCGTCGGTCGAGACGGTCACGTCGCGGTTCAGCGCCGAGACGATGCCGCTGGTGACGGTGCCGGTCAGGCCCTCGGGGGAGCCGATCGCGACGACCTGGTCGCCGACCTGTACGCCGTCGGAGTTGCCGAGCGTGGCGGCGGTGAGGCCGGACGGCGCGTCCTCCAGCTTGATGAGCGCGAGGTCCTTCTTGCTGTCGGTGCCGACGACCTTCGCGGTGTACGACTTGCCGTTGCTCAGCTGCACCTTGATCGAGGAGGCACCCGAGATGACGTGGTTGTTGGTGATGATCTCGCCGCCGGTCGTGATGATCACGCCGGCTCCGGTCGAGGAACCGGAGTTCGAGGCCGCGCTGATCTCGACGATGCTCGGGGTGACCGCCTTGGCGACGCCGGACACCGTGCCCTTGGCGCTGGAGGGGATCACGTTCGTGCTGGTGGAGCTGGAGGAGACGGTGTCCTTGCCGGTCAGCTCCTGGAAGGCGTACGCGGTACCGCCACCCACCGCGGCGGCCGCGATCGCGACGGCGGCGAGCAGGGCGAGCGGACCCTTGGCGCGCTTCTTCGGAGCCGGAGCCGGGACGGGGGCCATGGGGACGGGGGGTGCGCCGAGAAGAGCCGTACCGCCGCCGTCGTGCCCGCCGCCGTAACCGCCGTCGGCCGAAGCCTGAGGCTGGGGCTGGACCTGCGGCTGCACCTGGGTCTCGGCGGTCCCCGGCTGAGTCGGCTCGTACGCCGGCGGGGGCGGCCACTCGGGGTTCACGGGGGAAGAGGCGTGCTGCTGCTGGGGGTACGCCGACTGCTGGTCGGGACCCTGGGGGTTCTCGTACGCGCCGCTGCGGCGGAAGCTCTCGGTCATGGAAAAGAGACTGTCGCCCGATCATGAGAGCTCCCTGAGTGCCCCCTGAGAAGCCCGACAGAAGCTCGTATGCCCGATATAAAGGCGCAGGAGCCCGGGAGGCAGGGGTGTACGGCTCAGCCGCAGCCGCAGGACCGGCGCACCACGAGCCGGGACGGGAACTGCTTCAGCCGCTCGCGCCGCGACCCGGCGACCCGCAGTCCGTCGTCGAGGACGAGGTCGACGGCCGCGCGGGCCATCCCGGAGCGGTCCGTGCCGACCGTGGTCAGCGGCGGGTCGGTGAGCGCGGCTTCCTTGACGTCGTCGAAGCCGGCGACCGCCAGCTCGCCCGGGACGTCGATGCGCAGCTCGCGGGCGGCCCGCAGCACGCCGATGGCCTGGTCGTCGGTGGAGCAGAAGATGGCCGGCGGGCGGTCGGGCCCGGCCAGCAGCTGGAGGCCCACCTGGTAGGCGTCGTAGCGGTTGTACGGGGCTTCGAAGAGGCGGCCCTCGGTGGGGATCCCGGCCTCCTGCATCGCGCGCCGCCAGCCCTCGACGTGGTCGGAGACGGGGTCGCCGACGGACGGCGTATCTGCCGTACCGCCGAGACAGGCCACGTACTCGTGGCCGTGCTCGATGAGGTGGCGGGTGGCGAGCTGGGCGCCGCCGATGTCGTCCGTGACGACCGCGACGTCGTCGATCGCCTCGGGCCGTTCGTGCAGCAGCACGACCCGGGCGTCCCAGGCCTCGATCTCCGCGGCAGCGTTGTCATTCAGTGCGTGGCTGACCAGGATCAGTCCGGAGACCCGCATGCCGAGGAAGGCCCGCAGATAGTGGACCTCGCGCTCCGCGATGTAGTCCGAGTTGCCGACCAGCACCATTTTTCCGCGCTCGGCGGCGGCCTGTTCGACCGCGTGCGCCATCTCCCCGAAGAAGGGCTGGCGTGCGTCCGGCACGATCAGGCCTATGAGCTCGGTCTTGCGCGAGGCCATGGCCTGGGCGACCCGGTCGGGCCGGTACGCCAGCTCCTTGATCGCGGCGAGAACGCGCTCGCGCGTGGCCGGGGCAACCGGCCGGGGTCCGTTGTTGATGACATAGCTGACGACGGCAGTCGACGTCCCTGCCAGTCGCGCTACGTCATCCCGAGTCACCTTGGCCACGCGCGGAGTCTACGCGGATGGACCGCCCCTGGGCAGGGCGTACAGCAGGCTTCCTAAGGCTCCGCGGTGACCTCGACGGCCTCCACGGCGTCCAGGTGCGCCGTCTCGTCCGCATCATCCGGCTTTGGCTGGGCCGCCTTGGCCTTCGCCTCGTCCGAGGCGCGGTCCACCTTCTCCGGCGTAACGAATCGATAACCGACGTTCCGGACGGTTCCGATGAGCGACTCGTGCTCGGGTCCGAGCTTCGCGCGCAGCCGCCGTACGTGGACGTCGACCGTGCGGGTGCCGCCGAAGTAGTCGTAGCCCCAGACCTCCTGGAGCAGCTGGGCGCGCGTGAAGACGCGGCCCGGGTGCTGGGCGAGGTACTTCAGGAGTTCGAACTCCTTGAAGGTCAGGTCGAGGACCCGGCCCTTGAGCTTCGCGCTGTACGTCGCCTCGTCGACCGACAGGTCGCCGTTGCGGATCTCCATGGGGGAGTCGTCGTTGACGATCTGCTGGCGCCCCATGGCGAGGCGCAGCCGGGCCTCCACCTCGGCCGGACCTGCCGTGTCGAGGAGTACGTCGTCGATGCCCCAGTCGGCGGTGACGGCCGCGAGGCCGCCCTCGGTGACCACGAGGATGAGCGGACAGCCGGGCCCGGTGGACCGCAGCAGCTGGCAGAGGCTGCGCACCTGCGGGAGGTCGCGGCGGCCGTCGATGAGGATGACGTCGGCACCGGGGGTGTCGACGAGTGCGGGGCCTTCCGCCGGGGCGACGCGCACGTTGTGCAGCAGCAGGCCGAGGGCGGGAAGCACCTCCGTCGACGGCTGAAGGGCATTCGTAAGGAGCAGCAGAGAGCTCATCGCGCCCCACCTGCCCGGGTCGTCCTGAGATCTTGCACGGTTCGCTCGCCCATAACGTCGTCTCCTCCTCGGTCCCTGCGAGGACGTTTGCGGCACTGCTTCGTACTGCGGTTCCCGCGCGCCTTGGGAGCCGCCATGCATTCCCCACCTTCGTACACCTGCGGTTTCCCGCTTCGTATACAACGCTTCAGAAAGCACAAAAGGACCCGGGGGCTACGCTGCCCGAGTCCTCTGCCCAGCAGAATAGCCCACATGAGCTCAGGTCCGGCAGGTCAAACGACGCGATCTTCCAATGGTCCACGTACTGAGACGGGCCGTGGAGCCCCTGCTCGGACGTTTCTTCGGACGGTGGACGGCGTCACCATCGATGCGGCGTACGACCCCGGAACCGGGCCCTCCCAAGACCTCGCGATCGTCGTGGCGCACGGATTCACCGGCGACCTCGAACGTCCGCACGTACGCCGTGCCGCACAGGCGTTCGCGCAGTTTGCGGCGGTGGTCACATTCTCCTTCCGCGGTCACGGGGCCTCCGGCGGCCACTCGACGGTGGGCGACCGGGAGGTCCTCGACCTGGCGGCCGCCGTGGCCTGGGCCCGCGAACTCGGGCACGCGCGCGTGGCGACCGTCGGCTTCTCCATGGGCGGCTCCGTGGTGCTGCGCCATGCCGCCCTGTACGGCTCGGCGGGGCAGGAGCACGCGGGGCGCACGGAGGCGCGTACGGACGCGGTGGTTTCGGTGAGCGCTCCCGCCCGCTGGTACTACCGGGGCACCGCCCCTATGCGGCGCCTGCACTGGCTGGTAACCCGCCCGGTGGGCCGCGCCGTCGGCCGCTACGGCCTGCGCACCCGCATCCACCACCAGGAGTGGGACCCGGTGCCGCTCTCACCCGTCGAGTCCGTCCCCCGCATCGCCCCGACCCCGCTCCTCGTCGTCCACGGCGACCGGGACGGCTACTTCCCCGTCGACCACCCGCGGATGCTGGCCGCCGCGGCCGACGGGCACGCCGAACTCTGGCTGGAGCACGGCATGGGGCACGCCGAGCACGCGGCGGGCGACGGACTGCTCACCCGCATCGGCGACTGGGCCGCCGCCCACGCGGGCCGGGCCGGCACCGACGAGAGCTAGCCTGGCGGTGTTCACAGCAACCACTGAATGAGGAATGAGATGGCCAAGGGCACAGTGCGCTACTGGGCCGCCGCCAAGGCCGCGGCAGGCGTCGCCGAGGAGCCGTACGACGCGGGCACGCTCGCCGAGGCGCTCGACACCGCCCGCGAGCGACACCCCGGCGAACTCGTCCGCGTCCTGCTGCGATGCTCGTTCCTCATCGACGGTGACCCCGTGGGGACCCGCGGACATGAGACGGTACGGCTGGCCGAGGGCGGCACGGTCGAGGTGCTCCCGCCGTTCGCAGGAGGGTGAGCGAGACGATGAGCAACCAACAGCCGTACGACGGGTACGAGGGGTACGACGGGGCCGGCGGGTACGAAGGGTCCGGTGGACCCGGTGGGTACGAGGGCTACGACCCGTACCAGCACCCGCAGCACCAGCAGCCGTATCAGCCGCAGCCGCACCCGCAGCAAGGGCAACAGCAGCAGCAACAGCCGTACCAGCCGCCGCAGGAGCCCGGGTGGCCCGGGCAGCAGCAGGGATACGACGACCCCTCGCAGCAGCACCAGTACACGCAGCAGTGGGAGGGGCAGACCTGGGAGACGCAGACCCAGGCGCAGCAGCCCCCGGCCGCCGCGGACACGGCGTACCTGCCTCCGCAGGGATACGCCGAGCCCTACGGCGCGGCCGCGCACTCCCTCCCGCCGGAGGCGCCGACGCCGCAGTGGACGCCCGAGCACGCCCCGGCCGCCCACCAGGCACCGGGCGCCGACGGCTTCGCCCACGCGGACTCCGCCCGCCCCGGCGGCACGACTCCCGGCGCTCACTCCGGTGCCGCCGCCGAAGAGGGCGCCGACCCCGGCTACGGCCCCGCCACCACCACCGGCAACACCCGTGTCACCGACGCCCAGCGCGCCCGTGCCGAGGGCCGGTCGCCGATCATCGAGCCCGGGATCCAGCCCGCGGCCCTGACCGCCGTCCTCGGGCTGCTGCTCGCGGTGGCGGCCCCGGTCGGGGAGTACGCGCTCGCGGTACCGCTGGTGCTGCTGCAGGCCGTGACGGCCGCGGGCTGGTTCCGGCTGAACGGGATGTGGCCCGCCCGGCAGGGCATCGCGCTGGCCTTCGCGGGCGCGCTCACGGCGGACGTCGCGCTGCTCGCCGCGGGCCGCGAACACGCACCCGCCGCGATCCTCGGCACCCTCGGCGTATGGGTCCTGCTCACCCTCGTCCTGCAACTGCGCAGCCACGCCGACCCCGACACCCGGATGTCCGGCCTGATGGCGACCGTCGCCTCGGCGGCGCTGGCGATCGTCGCGGCCGGGCACCTCGCCGCCGACCCCGACGCCGTCTCGGTCGGCGCGGCCGCGGTCGCCGTCGCGGTCCTCGCCCGCGCGCTGCCGCTGCCCACGCCGGCCTCGGTGGTCGTCGCCCTGCTGGCCGCCGCGGGCGCCGGTATCGCCGTGGGCGGGATGACGGACCTCGGCACCCAGGGGGCCTTCCTGGGCCTCGGCGCGGGCGTCTGCGCCCTGGTCGGCCACCGGGTCGCCAGCTACGACTACCCGTCCCGTTTCGTGCACTTCACGGCGGGGGTGGCACTGCCGCTGGCCGCGGCGGCTCCGGCCGTCTACGTACTGGGCAGGGCGCTCGGGTAGTCCGGCCGGAGGGGCTCGACGGGTCGACGGCCGCCTGTCACAGGTGATCGACAACTCCGGGTAACCCTCCGGCCAAGGCCTCGGCCAGGGTTAGTCTCGCGCGAGACGGCCACCCGGGTCGTCAGGACGTGAGATCCGGCCGAGGTGGGGGAACACCGAGCATGCGCGCACTGCGAATACTTCTGATCGTCGTCGTCATCCTGGGCGGTCTGTTCGTGATCGCGGACCGGGTGGCGGTCGGCTTCGCCGAGGACAAGGCCGCGGACAAGATCAAGACCAGCGAGGGCCTGTCCAACACGCCGGACGTGTCCATAGCCGGGTTCCCCTTCCTCACGCAGGTGGCCGGCGGCGAGCTCGACAACGTGAAGATCGGCATCAAGAGCTATGAGGCGGCGACGGACGGCACCGGCGCGTCCGCCGCCAAGATCCGCATCGACGACCTGAGCGCCGAGATGCATGGCGTCGTCTTCGACGGCGACTACAGCTCGGCCACCGCCGACAGCGCCAGCGGCACAGCGTCCGTCGCGTACGACGAGTTGCTGAAGGCCTCGAAGGGCGAGGCGGTCCCGTTCCAGGTCGAGATCCTCGGCCAGCCGGTGTCGGCGACGGCCAAGGTGGTCTCCCTCGCCGACGGCGGCAACGGCAAGATCAAGGTGGGGGTCGAGGTCAGCAAGGGCGGCCAGACGCTGCCGAAGCCGCTGTACGTGGTGAGTTCGGTCCGCGTGGAGGGCGGCACGATCAAGGCCCACGCCGACGACATCCCGAAGAGCGTCTCCATCATGGGCCTCCCGATCCCGCTGCCCGAGGGCACGATCCGCGGTGTCACCGACTTCGAGCAGAAGATCGACGACCTGCCGGCCGGGGTCGAGCTGGAGAAGGTCGAGGCGGCGAAGGACGGTGTCGAGATCACGGTGAAGGGTTCGGACGTCAAGCTGGTCGGGTAGGACCCCTCCGTGGGCGGACAGGCGTCCGAAAGGCGAGACGCCCCCGTCCGTCCGGCAGGTGTGACGACGGATACAAGGGCCCGGAACCCCTGCGGGAGCGGCGTCGACCCCTCACTGGTCTCACATTGCGGACGATCGCATCTCACCATGCGACACGCCGGTGACATGTCCGCCTGTGCGTCCCTACGATCGACGACATGAAGCGACAGGCGGATCTCACGAAGCGGCGGGCAGTAGACCTGTGCCGCGTCGCCGCCATGCTCTGTCGCTCCTTCTGAGCGGAAGCGCCGACTTCCGCGTTCCCCGGCCCTCTTGCCAGGGCCCTCGTGCGCCGCGTACGCCGCTTCCAGGCCCGAGCGCGCACCCCTCTCTGACGCACCACCCCGCCGCAACTGCCCCGGAGGAGAACGAGCATGAGCCGCAGCGACGTCCTGGTAGACGCCGACTGGGTCCAGGAACACCTGGATGACCCGAGCGTGGCCATCGTCGAGGTCGACGAGGACACGTCCGCCTACGAGAAGAACCACATCACGAACGCGATCCGGATCGACTGGACGAAGGACCTCCAGGACCCGGTCCGCCGTGACTTCATCGACCAGGAGGGCTTCGAGAAGCTCCTCTCGGCCAAGGGCATCGGCAACGACACCCTCGTCGTCCTCTACGGCGGCAACAACAACTGGTTCGCGTCGTACGCCTACTGGTACTTCAAGCTGTACGGCCACGAGAACGTCAAGCTCCTCGACGGCGGCCGCAAGAAGTGGGAGCTGGACTCCCGCGACCTGGTCGCCGAGGTGCCCACCCGCCCCGCCACGGACTACAAGGCGAAGGCGCAGAACACCGCGATCCGCGCCTTCCGTGACGACGTCGTCGCCGCGATCGGCTCGCAGAACCTGGTCGACGTCCGCTCGCCCGACGAGTTCAGCGGCAAGCTGCTCGCCCCGGCACACCTTCCGCAGGAGCAGTCGCAGCGTCCGGGCCACGTCCCGTCCGCCCGCAACATCCCGTGGTCGAAGAACGCCAACGACGACGGCACCTTCAAGTCGGACGACGAGCTCAAGGAGCTCTACGCCGAGGAGCAGGTCGACCTCGCCAAGGACACCATCGCCTACTGCCGTATCGGTGAGCGTTCCGCGCTCACCTGGTTCGTGCTGCACGAGCTGCTCGGTGTGGAGAACGTCAAGAACTACGACGGCTCCTGGACCGAGTACGGCTCCCTGGTCGGCGTCCCGATCGAGCTCGGCGCCAACAAGTAATCCTCGTAGTCAAGGCCTGAAGGACGGAAACGAACATGTGTGGAGCGAAGGCCGGCGGCCCCGACGCCTCGACGATCAAGCCCGGTGAGACCACGATCCAGGGTCAGGTGACCCGCGACGGCGAGCCCGTGACGGGCTACGTCCGTCTCCTGGACTCGACCGGCGAGTTCACCGCGGAGGTCCCCACCTCCGCGACGGGTCAGTTCCGCTTCTACGCGGCCGAAGGAACCTGGACCGTCCGGGCGCTGGTCCCCGGCGGCACCGCGGACCGTACGGTCGTCGCCCGGACGGGCGGCCTCGCGGAGGTCGCCATCGCCGTCTGACGGCAGTTCGTACGGTGTGACGGCCGTACGTCATGATCGGCCGAAGGGCCGCACCCCCGGGGGTGCG